>JAQTTS010000199.1 GCA_028710655.1 Dehalococcoidales bacterium | reverse complement strand
ATTAACCATAAAAGGACAGAGAGGATTTATCGTGAGGAAGGACTGGCACTGCGGAGAAAACGGCGTAGGAAATGAGCCGCGGGAGCGAGGGTGATTATTCCATCGCCCCATCGGATGAATGAGAAATGGTCCATGGACTTCGTGACTGATAGTTTAATCACGGGCCAGCGATTTCGTGCCCTGGCGATTGTCGATGACTATTCTCGGGAATGCCCGGCCATCGAGGTGGACACTTCCCTAGGTGGCCGTCGGGTCGTCGGCCTAATAGAAAGAATGGCGGAAACCAGGGGACTGCCCGAGGTTATCACCACCGATAACGGACCGGAGTTTGCCGGCCGTGCTCTTGATGAGTGGGCGTACTGTAAAGGGGTGAAGCTGAATTTCATCAGGCCGGGCAAGCCGATAGAAAACGCCTATGCCGAGAGCTTCATCAGGAGGCTGCGTGACGAGTGATTGAATACCAATTGGTTTCTCAGCTTGAAACATGCCCGAGACGTTATCGAAGACTGGCAGCGGGATTACAACGAGGTCAGACCACACAGCTCATTGAAAGGAAGTACCCCCAAGGATTATGCTGAAATAACCGCGAGACTGTAATCATCAGTACGCTAATTCAGGGGTAAGATTAAGCTGACAATAAGTAAAGCTCAGAGTAAAGAGACAGTCAGTAATAATCAACCCCACTCCACCCTGGTTATCTCCTATCGTCGAGCAGGAGTTGCTCTGGTTGGAAATCGAACCGGCGGTCTTTATAGCCCTGGACAAAGAAGCGTGTCAATACGATATTGAGTTAAGACCGTTGCTCGATTTGCCCAGCAGCTGTTAGCCTTGACAAAACCACAGAGCTAAACTAGAGTTTTATCTACCGGTCCGGGTCTGTCGTTCCGATGTTCCGTGTTAACGGTCAGGGTGACCGGCAGGCAATCTCCACTGGTTGAAAGCGAGGAGGTTTACGATGAAGTCCGTTCAGGGAAAGCCGGGCAGGGTCTTTGTCATTCGGCTGGAGGACGGGGATGTGGTACCCGAGTGCATCGAGCGTTTTGCTGAAGAGAACGGGGTATCGGTAGGGCAGGCTGTTCTGGTCGGTGGTATCGCAGGCGGTGAAATCGTTGTTGGTCCGCGTTGCTCACGGGAGATGCCCCCGCAGCCTATGTTCCTGCCCGTTGACGAAGCACACGAGGTAGTAGGGGTTGGCGTACTTGCCCCTGATGAGAACGGGAAACCGATACTGCACATACACGCCGCACTGGGTCGGTCGGGGCATACCATGAGCGGATGCCTAAGACCCGGCGTTGAAACCTGGCTGGTGGGAGAAGTCATCCTATATGAAATTCTTGGTGTGAAAGCAACAAGGGTCAGAGACAAGAAGACCGGTTTTTCACTTCTGGAGCCTGGATAAAGATAGCGGCGATACCGTAATTCAGACTGAGGGATACCCAGAGTAGTACCATCAGGTTCCGAGCGTTAGAAGACCTAACAAAAATTCGATCCGGTCGTTATAAATATAAAACGTAACCCAAACTGAGATACCAGATTGAGGTAAATGTCAATGAAAAAAACTCCGGTTTTCGCAGCGATACTGGTCGTCATGCTCGGTTTGACCGCCTGCACTCAGCCGGCATCAGGCGAGGTCATTCATTCGGAGAAGCAACGGTCAACCTCGCCGGATGTGAGCCAGGCCGAACTGACGGCTCTGGTCGATGACAACAGCGCTTTTGCTTTTGATTTGTACCAGGAACTCAGTGGTGATGATGATAACCTTTTTTATTCTCCCTACAGCATATCGCTGGCACTGGCAATGACATATGCCGGCGCTCGCGGCGAAACCGCGCAACAGATGTCGGATGCCCTTCGCTTCAGTCTTTCCCAAGACCGCCTGCACCCAGCCTTCAACAGTCTGGATATCAAGCTAGCTCAACGTGGTGCAGCCAGCCAGGGCAAGGATGGCGATGGCTTTCGGCTGAACATCGTCAACGCCATCTGGGGACAGAAGGACTACCAGTTTCTTGACCAGTTCCTTGACATGCTGGCTGAAAACTACGGCGCGGGTTTGAGAATTATTGATTTCGCCAGCGCACCGGAAGAGTCACGCACCATTATCAACGACTGGGTCAGTGACCAGACGGAAGGACGAATCGAAGACCTGATTCCACAGGGCCTGATCAACACACTGACCCGTCTTGTCCTTACTAATGCCATATACTTCAACGCGGCATGGCAGTATCCCTTTGCAGAAGAGGCGACCGGCGACGGCACCTTCTATCTACTCGATGACAATGAAATCACTGTGCCGATGATGAGGCAGACCGAATCGTTAGATTATGCCGAAGGTGATGGCTATCAGGCGATCGAACTGCCATATGATGGACATGAACTCTCGATGGTAATCTTACTTCCCGCACGGGACAATTTCGAATCATTCGAAGCCTCGTTAGACGCACTGCAAGCAGACGCCATCCTGGGCAGTCTGGAACAAAGAGAAATAAACCTGACGATGCCCAGATTTGAATTCGAGTCAGACTTCAGTCTCAAGAAGACCCTCACAGCGCTGGGAATGCCGGTTGCCTTCTCGGCAGACGCAGACTTCTCCGGCATGACGGGCGAACGTGACCTGTTCATTGCAGATGTGGTTCACAAGGCGTTCGTCTCTGTAGATGAAGCCGGGACAGAAGCAACCGCCGCCACCGCCGTAGTGATGGAGTTGACCGCGGCTCCGGATATGCCGATCAATGTCGACATTAATCATCCCTTCATCTTCGTGATCCGCGACATTGAGACCGGGGCGATACTATTTATCGGCCGTGTGATAAACCCGGGTACCTAACCGATCCAGATGACCCGTAAAGCATCCATCCGGGTAGTGCTTGCTCAACCTAGCCGGCTATCTTCGCGATGAACCGTATCATCCGGATTATGCTATACTAGAGAAAAAATCACCGAGCCAACTTTTTCTTTAGTGAGACAACAAGCAATCCACACTGAATTTTCGGGACCCATTGTAGGAGGGAGAAAATGCCAGATATTGCCGTTATGACGGATACCGTAAGTTATTTCCCTGCAGAAACCGCCAGTACATACAAAATCCTACAAGCACCTGTTCACATCCTTATGGACGGTGAGTCGTACCCGGAGAATGAGATAGACCTGGTACAATTCTACCAGAAGATGCCGAAATGGAAGGAAGAGGAAAAACTGCCGACAACTTCATCTCCCTCCCCTGACGATTTTGTCAGCGCATACCGCAAGCTGAGCAAAGAACATAAATCTATAATATATATTGGTTATAGTGAACATCTAGGTATGGCGGTAAAGTCAGCTCTTCTGGCAAAGGAACTGGTGAAAGATGAATTATCCAAAACGAAGATAGAGATTATTGACTCAAAGAGCTGGGGTGGAGCCCAAATGATGATAACACTGGAACTTGCCCGGGCTAATGCTGCCGGAAGCACCCTAAAGGAATTACTGGTGTTGGCCGATGATATGATAAAAAAGGTAAATCTCATTATCCTATCGGACAATCTTTATTATTTAGCGAAGGGTGGCAGAATACACAAAGCACGGCCATGGGCGAACTCCAAGGTCAGCAATACAGCACTTCTGAAGGTTGATGCTTCTACAGAAGGAAAGACCAGTCCTGTCGCCAGGTGCAGGACCAAAGGCGAAACACTGAAGACACTGTTCAATCTGGTAAGGGGCAACCATTCTGATAGCAGATTACACTTCGCCATTAATCATGCCGATGCTCTGGCCGAAGCTGACCAGATGAAGGAAGAGATCTTATCACAATTCCGGTGCGAAGAGGTATTTATCAGCAATATCGGCCCCCTGGTTACGATTCATACCGGTCTGGGCACCCGTGTTCTGAGTTGGTGGGCGGAATAGAATCCTATCCGGAATAGGATGGTTATTCCCTTGTTATGATTCATTGAGTATGATCCCCCATTTGAACTCAGCATCAAGGAGAAGTAGTGGCGGACAAACCCTACCGGCTTTTAGTCATAGATATCGACGGTACCCTAGTCGACAAGAACGGCACCATTACACCTGATAATAGAGAAGCCCTGACCAGGGTCAGCGGCCTGGGGATAATGATTTCCCTATCCACCGGACGTGCCATTCGAGCCTGTCTCAGCCTGATCAATCAACTGGAGTTAGACGGCTACCATATCTTCTTTGACGGCGCCCTGGTGAGCACCCCCGGTCACGATAAGGAGGTCTATGCTAATCCGCTCTGCCGGGAAACGGTGAAACAGGCAGTTGAGTTCGCCCACGAAAATGATATCAATCTCGACCTGTATTCAGCAAGCCACTACTTTATCGAAAGGGAAAGCTGGTCATCAGATATTCATAATAAGTTCTTTGGTATTGAGCCGACGATAACCGAATTCAATGGCATCTGGGAGAGGGAGAGAATCATCAAGGGAGGAATGGTCGCCACCTCTCCTCAAGAAACAGCTCAAGTACGAGCCATCCGCACCAGGTTCAACTCCAGCCTCCACTTCTCCCGGGTCAGAACGCCAAGCTATCCCGGGGTCGATTTCATCAACATAGTTGCTCCCGGAGTATCGAAAGGGACAGCCCTGGAAGCATTGGCTGGATATCTGGGCATAAGCTTAAGCGAGATTATGGCAATCGGAGACGGAGAAAATGACATTCCCCTCATCGCTTCGGCCGGTCTGGGCATCGCAATGGGTAACGCCCCTGACGAAGTTAAGGCAATCGCCGACGGGATAACACTAGATATCGAGCACAACGGTCTGGCGG
>JAQTTS010000198.1 GCA_028710655.1 Dehalococcoidales bacterium | reverse complement strand
CACTGGTTCCACCACACTGGAAAAGACATTTACGGTAAGCTCCACGAGCCCTGACTACATACTGAACTTCAAGTGGATGCTGCATAATGATGAGACGGCCGGCAGCGACAGGACATTAGTGGTTAACGTATATCAGGATGGTAACTTATACGCGACACAGTCCTTATCAGGCTTTGACAGCTGGACATCCGCATCTGCAATAAGACTTGTACATGGTGAAATCGACCACACTTATACAGTAGACTGGGTATATAGCGATAGCGGAACGTCACAAGATGCTGCCAATACCGCATGGGTAGATGAAGTTACAATCGCTCCTCCAGCCGAGGCGTTTGAGTATCCAGCAGGTTCAATACTGCCGCTGCCCGTAGAATATATAAACGATGCATCACATCCGTGGGTAAACCAGAATACCGTATCTTTTGATGACGGAGGATTCGCGGCGCAGGCGAGCGATGTATCCGGCGGAACGACGACATTAAAGCGAGATATTACCATTAATGCCACGGATCCGGACGCCATTTTAAGCTTTAACTGGATGCTGCATAATGATGAGACGGCCGGCAGCGACAGGACATTAGTGGTTAACGTATATCAGGATGGTAACTTATACGCGACACAGTCCTTATCAAGCTTTGACGCATGGATATCATCTTCACCGATAACGCTTGCGGCAGGGCACACATATAACGTGCAATGGTTATATGCCGATACCGGAACCTCAAATGATCCTGCCAACACTGCCTGGATAGATACTGTTACCGTAACGCCTGTAACATCGAATACGGCATTTGACTATTTTGGCGCACCGGCGCCTATACCCGCGGAATATACGAACGATGCGACGAACCCATGGGTAAACCAGGATGCAGTGGCTTATGATACAGGCGGCTGCGCCATACAGGCAGGAGCGGTATATGACAGCAACACGAGTTCTATTACAAGAACGGTAGATCTTACTGCTGCAGGAGCAGACGCAACTTTGAACTTTGCATGGAAAACATCAACGGGCAATAAGCAATTAAAAGTAGAGGTGCGTGATGGATCGGGCAATCTTGTATCCGAAGAATCGATAGGTGGCGGCGCCGATTGGGCGCAGAATACGCCCATAGTACTCGCGAAAGGCAGCATTTACACAATAACATGGACATATACGAATTCTGACCCCGTAAGCGGCGATACCGATACGGCATGGATAGATAATATTAACATACAGGGCAGGATCTATATGGATTTCCAAGGGAGCAATGATTATGTAGGGGTAAATAATATAGCGGTGGGCAGCAATTGGACGATGGGTGCATGGTTTAACTTCCCGCCTCCTGAAGCCACCGGAGGCTGGAATACCCTGTTTAGAGGAACTTCATATCACCACATAATTATCCAGAGGAGCAACATGCATCTGGGTCTTTACAAAAGCGGATTCAAAGACAGCGGATTTGACATGAGCACCTTAAGCAGCGGCTGGCATTATGTTACGGCAGTCGGCAGCGGCGGGAACTCGACTACTTTCTACATAGATGGGGTACAGGCAGGCAATGTAGTGGCATATGAAGCCACTGATAATCTAACAAGCATCGGTAATTACTCCGGCGGAGGCCAGCAATTTGGTGCAATTGACGAAGTTGCTATTTACAACAGGGTCCTTACGCAAGAAGAAGTCCAGGCGCTTATGGCCAACGGACCGACAGAGAACACGAATGGCTTGCTTGCCTATTATTCTTTCGAAGATGGTACAGCAGCTGATAATTCAGGTAACGGATATAACGGCACGATATACGGTTCTCCTTCGCCGATGGATCCAGTCGGCATAACTCCTCGGGTCGAAACGTTCAGCCATCCGTCAGGTTGGACAACGTCTCTGCCGGCAGGCTATACCACCGATTCAGCGAATCCATGGACAGATCAGAATACAGTATCTTATGATGCCGATGGCTTCGCAGCGCAGGCAGGGTCCGTATATGGAACGGGTGAGAATGATTATAGTTACATTGAAAAGGGCAACCTAGACCTTACCACAGCGACGACGGATTCTATATTGAATTTCAATTACAATATCTACAATGCCGACGGACAGACCGACAGGGCTCTCAGCGTGGTAGTTGCACAAGAGGGCGGATCCACTACTACATATACGCTCGGCACGGCAGGTTCATGGCAGGCAGCCGATACCATAACTCTCGCAAAAGGATTTGTATACACGATAAAGTGGGTCTATAGGAAGGATTCGAACGGCGGAGACGCCGGTAAGACAGCCTGGGTGGATAACATTGTCATAACGCCGGTATTCTCAGTCACGACATTTAACTATACAACAGGCATGACGATACCTATACCTGCAGGATATATGAATGATACGGTTAATCCATGGGTGAACCAGAATACCACGGCTTACGATGCTAACGGATTCGCGTTGCAGGCACCTGATATTTCCGGCGCCACATCTACTTTTGGACGCGACGTAACCATCGATGCTGCAGATTCAGATGCTCTTTTGAACTTCAAGTGGATGCTACAGGATGACGGCAGCGGCAGGAGCCTCACTTTGAACGTATATCAGGATGGCAACCTCTATGCTACGCAGTCAATATCAAGTTATGATACATGGGTAGCAGCTTCCTCGATAACTCTCACAGCAGGGCATGCCTATAGCATACAGTGGGTATATGCCGATACGGACACTTCAGCCAACCATACTCAGACAGCGTGGGTGGATGAGGTCAGCGTAGCTCCCGTGGCCATACCAATAGCATTTGAATATCCGGTTGGCACGACAATACCTATACCCGCAGTATACATGAATGACACGGTTAATCCATGGGTGAACCAGAATACCACTGCTTACGATACTAACGGATTCGCGTTGCAGGCCGCTGATGTATCCGGCACGACAACCACTTTGGGGCGCGACATCACCATCAACGCTACTGATACAGATGCTGTTCTAAGCTTCAGGTGGAGATTGCATAATGATGAGACGACAGGCAGCGACAGGACACTGGTAGTGAATGTTTATCAGGATGGGAATTTTGTTACGCCCTACGCAACGCAGTCGATATCAGCTTTCGACGCCTGGACATCATCTTTACCTATAGCACTTGCCGCAGGCCATACCTATAATATACGCTGGGTCTATGGCGACGCCGGTACTTCGAAAGATGCCACCAGCACAGCATGGGTAGATAATATCGTGGTAGCCACCGAGGGGACATTTGATTATCCTGCAGGCACCGCAGTACCTATACCGGCAGAATATGCAAATGACGCGACGAATCCATGGATAAACCAGAATGTAGTTGCTTATGACGAAGGCGGGTTTGCAGCCCAGGTAGCCGATGTATCCAACGGCACAGAAACGACCTTAGAGCGGGTCGTTACCATTGATGCCACAGACGTGAATCCATACTATCTTTTGAACTTCAAATGGATGTTGCATGATGATGGCAGCGGCAGGAGCTTTAAAGTAAATGTCTACCAGGATGGCAACTTCGCCGCAACGTATGCCACTCAAACCCTATCAGGCTTTGACGCGTGGTCATCCGCCGCAGTAACGCTCGTTTCGGGTCATACATATAACATACGCTGGGTCTATAGCGATGCCGATGCTTCTACAGACGCGGCTAACACCGCCTGGCTGGCTAAGGTTACAGTGGACGCTCCTGGAGCATTTGATTATCCTGCAGGCATGACAGCACCTATACCTGCAGAGTATACCAACGATACGGCAAATCCATGGATAAATCAGGCTACTATGGCTTATGAAGTAAATGGATTCGCGGTCAAAGCGGCCGATGTATCCAATGGCTCGCAAACCACATTAGAACGGGTCGTTACTATTAATGCGGAAGATCCGTCCTCTATATTGAACTTCAAATGGATGCTGCATGATGACGGCAGCGGCAGGAGCCTTACAGTAAATGTCTATCAAGACGATGACTTTACCACACCATATGCCACGCAATCGATATCCAGCTTTGACACGTGGTCGTCGGCTGCCTCGGTAATACTCACTTCGGGACATACCTATACCATACGCTGGGTATATAGCGATGCAGATGCTTCGACAGACGCGGTTAACACCGCCTGGGTGGCCAATGTCAATATAGCAAGTAAAGCGTATTTGAACTTTAACGGCAGCAATAATTACGTGAGAGTCTCTAATAATACCGCTCTCAACCCTTCAACTATCACTATGAGCGCGTGGATCAAGACATCTACAAAAGATAGCACCTGGAGGCGCATCATAGATAAAGCTTATAACAACGGCTATGTATTATGCATGGTGGGTGATTCCAGCGGAAAAGTGAGCGTACAGATCAACGGTAAGAGCGTAAATGGTACTACCAATGTTGCGGATAATAACTGGCATTTTGTCACTGGCACATATGATGGCAGTAATATACGTATTTATGTTGACGGAGCCCTTCAAGGCACATACGCATATACAGGTACGATCACATCAAATGCATATGATCTTGCTATCGGAATAAATCAGTCCACATCGGCAGGGAGCGAAGCATTTAAAGGCAATATCGATGAAGTCAGTATTTACAACAGAGCCCTTTCACAAACAGAGATACAGGCACTCATGGCTAATAGGCCGACATCTAACCCGGATGGCTTAGTTGCCTATTATTCCTTTGATGATGGTACAGCGATCGATAATTCAGGTAACGGCTACGATGGGACGGTAAACGGCGCTTCCGCAGCGCTGGACCGAATGATATATGATGACTTCAAGCCGAACCCGTTCAAGCCGCTCAACCCGCTTGA
>JAQTTS010000197.1 GCA_028710655.1 Dehalococcoidales bacterium | reverse complement strand
CACTTCTCCCGGGTCAGAACGCCAAGCTATCCCGGGGTCGATTTCATCAACATAGTTGCTCCCGGAGTATCGAAAGGGAAAGCCCTGGAAGCGTTAGCTAGATATCTGGGAATAAGCTTAAGCGAGATTATGGCAATCGGAGACGGAGAAAATGACATTCCTCTTATCGCTTCGGCCGGTCTGGGCATCGCAATGGGCAACGCCCCTGACGAAGTTAAGGCAATCGCCGACGGGATAACACTAGATATCGAGCACAACGGCCTGGCGGCAGCGGTGGAAGAATTTCTGCTGTAGTATCCCCTGTCCCGCAGGCCGACCTCTAACCGGTAGCAGATTGGAAAAGACCCCTGATACTGTTGATAAGCAGCCGATATTGCACTTTATAACTCTCCCTGTCCAGACCATCCAGGTAATCCAGGCTGCTATCCTTCTTCCGGAGTGTGGAGAGTATATCCTCCGGCCCCTTCCCCACACTACCTTCCACGCTAATAATCCTTTTCCACTCAAGAATCTGGTTACGGATAAAGGTAAGTCTCGCCGGTGCGTTATCGTAGCAACCGAAGTGGCCGTAGCATATCCGCTGCGGCTTAAGCGCTGTCAACCTATCTATTGATTCCAGAGCCTCCGACAACCGGAAGGGAGGCGGCGTCGCCGGCCTGATATTCCCGTCAAGACAGACGCCAGCCGCCTCGCCGGCAATCAGTACACCACCCGCTCGATCATAAAGGCTCAGGTGATGCGGGGCATGCCCCGGGGTAAAATACAGCTCCAGCACCATACCCTGCCCCAGATCGAGCTCCATCCCATCCCTAGCATCCACGATCTTCTCCTCAGGGACCGGTTCAATCCGGCCGTACTCAGCAGCCAGACTACCCAGTGTCTTACAGCTAGCCATCCAGAGCGTCTCAGGATCAATCAGGTGGGAACGAGCACGGGGGTGGGCAACAACCCTGGCCCGGGGCAGTTCCTTAATCAGCGCACCTATGCCACCAGCGTGATCGATATGGATATGAGTCAGCACTATATAGTCAACAGCATCACGGCTTATGCCCAGACCGGTCATCAAGCGAAGCAGATTAGGTATCGCCGCAGCAGGTCCGACGTCAACAATAACATTGCTTGCCCCGCAGAACAGATAAGACCCGATGAACTTCTCGTGCCCGGCTACCGGCGGCCGGAGATCCAGGAACTTAAGAACTGGTGTAATGGTATATACCGCATCTACGACCACGCCTTTCCCTCAGTATTTCACCTTTTTCTCACGATCACGGGCGCTTTTTTATCTTGATCTCCTTACCGCAACTGAATGCCATGGCAATGACCTCTCCCAGAACCCGATATTGACTGGCCGGAGAGGTAATGTAGACCAGAGGCTTGATTTTCCCAACATCCGGCTTGCCCTCGGTAAGACATTCCTCTGAAATATGGGTCTCCTCAATCCGGCCGACAAAGAGCGAATGGCTGCCCAGATCCAGAGTATGCACCACCCGACACTCCAGATTAACCGGACACTGCTCAATAAGTGGAGTGTTACCCAGTTTTCCGTAGAAGACATCAAAATTACAGGCGGCCATTTTATCAACCCTGGCACCGGAGACCAAACCGCAGTAGTCTGCCTCCCTCACCAGATCAGCCGAGGGAATATTCACAGAAAAAGTGCCGCTTTGCTTGATGCCATCGTGCGTGTAACGCTGGTGCCTTACGGCGACCGATACCATAGGCGGTTCACCATTGGCGATGCCACCCCAGGCAACCGCCAGAAAATTGGGCAGGCCGGCAACATTAGCTCCGACCAACAAAACAGGCATAGGGTAAATCAGGGGCTGCGCCCCCATCCTGACTTTAGCCATCACGCTCCCTCCTACAACAAAGGTAAACAGCCGGTAGTGCCAGCAACAACGTTATAACGAACTGTATCACCGAAAGAGAAGAAAGCACGCGCTTGTGTCATTATGTCAAATAACCCGACGCCATCATCGCAGGACTCTTCCGGCCGCAATTACCATCCTCTTCATTTTTTCAAAAGCGACTTCCCTGGGCAGAATGCGCAGTCCGCAGTCAGGATGAAGAGCAAGACGCTCTGCCGGTATCTTTGTCAGCGCCGTTCTGATCAGTTTCTCTATCTCTTCGACCTCCTCCACTCTGGTACTCTTGGTATCAATACAGCCCAACCCCAGCATTTTATCCGAGTCCCGAAGCTCGGGCAAGTCCAATATCTCTAGGCTACCATCACCCATAAAAGCATTGGAAAGCATCCTGATACCATCCCACTCTAGAAGCTCCTTGAATATCCGGTTGACGTTTCCACAGACATGAAGTGCTACCGGTACTTTGAGCCCCAGAGCTATGCTCTGCACTGCTTCCCTGGCAATATTCATCGGAGCGCCAACAGAAAGGAAGGGCTCATCGATCTGTATCCACTCCACGCCGTTCTGCTCCAGGACACGGGCGATACCGAGTAGAGCTTCAGCGGTGTCGAGATAAACCTGCTTGTCCTGGTATCCCCGGTAGTAGCCCTCGATCCTTGACGAGAAGACCAGCGTTACCGGCCCAGTGATATTGCCCTTCACATGGGGGGCTATACTTCGGGTAACCTCAAGGTCTTCCAGAAAGACCCCGGGGTCTCCCTTTCCTATCTTCCCCTTGATAAAACTCTGGGAGTTACCCGCATCGTAGCGATAACCATCGATAGTCCTGGCAAAGTACTCTACTATGTCATACCTTGTCTGTCCATCCGTGACCAGTTGTATGCCGGCATCAAGCTGATCTTTTACCGAACCAGCTATCGCATCCCTCCCCAAATCGGAATAGTTCAGGGGGTAGCTTCCGATCACTGTCGTAAGCATACTAACTACCACACTCCTCTAACCTTTGCCAGCTATTATACTAGACCAGCTTACGACACCACAACATGCCCAGGCTCTTGCCGAAAGACAGGTGAACAGCCTGATAAGAAACTAAGACCCAGAAAGCCAAATCTACCCGCCTTAGAGGTGCAGTTCGATAACATCACCGTCCTGGAGGACATGGTTCCGCTTTGCCATCACGCCGTCGTGCTTTCCCGAGCCCCAGATGCGGGCATACTTTAACTGAGCCCGGAAGTCCTTGTGCACGGACTCAGCGGCGTCGGCGAGCGTGCTCCCCTTCTCCAAGACAATGGGATCATTCATCTCGGGTTTCTGTCCGGGAGTTTTGGTATACACCCGGATAATATCAAGCATCCGGTACACTTCGTAACGCAGTTCTTCCAGACTAGTCCCCACTTTGGCCGAGATAGAGGTAATCGGCAGCTCTCCGGCATACCTCTTCTTTAATCGCAGGTAGGCGTCACCAGTACCATCCTCATCAATCTTATTAGCCACGATCAGAGCCTTCTTATACGAGAGAATAATATCCTCACCTTCTACCGGTTTTCGGTTACCAATACCTATTTTCATTTGTGAAAGATGTTCCGTAACCTTCTCCATCTGAGACAGAGGGTCAGCGGTCAGATCTATCACCAGAAGCAGGGCATCAGCCCGGATAATAAGATGACGCAGCCACCACTCAACGGGCTGTTCGCCAAAGGGCGGAGTATCAACCAACTGTATCTGTATGTTCTCAAACTCCATCATTCCCGGGATAGCAGTATAGGTGGTAAAGGGATACTCTGCTACCTGTGAAAAGGCGTTGGTAATACTGGTAACAAGCTGGGACTTCCCGGCATTGGCCATACCGATTACCGCTACCTGGGCAACACCTTCTTTCTCAATCAGAAGGGAGCTTCGCTTCGCCCCTGTTTTCTTCTCCGCCTCCTGGGTCAGCTTGGCAATCCGATGCCTAAGCTCCGCCTTCAGATGATCCGTCCCCTTATGCTTGGGCATAATCGCCAGCATTTCCTCCAAGGCCATTACCTTATCCTCGACGCTCTTGGCGGTACGGAACCTCTTCTCAACCTCAAAATACTGTGGCGGCAGGTTAGCCGGCATCTTACTTACAGATACTCCTTCACTTTACTAGCCAGTTTAAGATTCATATTCTCAACGGCAGCCAGTTCATCGGGAGAAGCCTTCCTGATACCAGAGAGCGAACCGAACCGCCTTAACAGTGCCCGCCTACGCTTGGGCCCGATACCGGGAACGGCATCAAGGGCCGAAGTAATACCTGCCCGGCTGCGTACTCCCTGGTGATAACCCAGGGCAAAGCGGTGTGCCTCATCTCGGACACGTTCAAGCAACTGAAGACCCGGTGAACTGCGGGGTAAGACAACAGGATCCACCTGCTGGGGAATGAAGATTTCCTCGTTTTCTTTAGCCAGACCGATAACGGGTATCGGACCAATGCCAGCCTTATCTATTACAGACAGGGCAACATTTAGCTGGCCCTTACCGCCGTCAACCAGTATCAGGTCGGGCAGGATCGCCCAATCATCGGCGGCACTGCTAAAGCGCCTGAAACGGCGACCAAGCACTTCGGCAAGCATAGCGTAATCGTCAGCCCCGGATACCGTCTTAATTCTGAAGCGCCGGTAGCAGGAAGTGACCGGGCTTCCCTTTTCAAAGACCACCATACTACCCACGGCCAATTCCCCCTGAATATTAGAAATATCATAGCCCTCCAGGCGGTGCGGAAGACGGGGGAGCTTCAGTTCCCTCTTTATCTCGGTAAGTGCAGCCTTAAGAACCTTGGGAGCTGCCAGCCGTTTAATCTTGAGCTGTTCCAGCCCCTGCCGGGCATTCTCAGTAACAACGTCGACCAGCTCTTTTCTACTACCCCGACGGGGAATCTGAATACGGACA
>JAQTTS010000196.1 GCA_028710655.1 Dehalococcoidales bacterium | reverse complement strand
AAGGCACTGAGACACGGGCCTTACTCCTACGGGAGGCAGCAGTGGGGAATTTTGGACAATGGGCGAAAGCCTGATCCAGCAACTCTGCGTGAGGGATGAAGTCCTTCGGGATGTAAACCTCTTTTGCTAGGGACGAACGCCCGCAAGGGTCTGACGGTACCTGGCGAATAAGCCACGGCTAACTACGTGCCAGCAGCCGCGGTAAGACGTAGGTGGCGAGCGTTATTCGGAATTACTAGGCGTAAAGCGAGTGTAGGCGGGTGCTTAAGTCCGTCGTGAAATCTCCCGGCTCAACTGGGATAGGTCGATGGATACTGGGCGCCTAGAGTAGGGTAGGGGGCAGTGGAATTCCCGGTGTAGCGGTGAAATGCGTAGATATCGGGAGGAACACCTATGGCGAAAGCAGCTGCCTGGGCCCTTACTGACGCTGAGGCTCGAAAGCTAGGGGAGCAAACAGGATTAGATACCCTGGTAGTCCTAGCTGTAAACGATGCTGACTAGGTGTAGGAGGTATCGACCCCTCCTGTGCCGCCGCTAACGCTTTAAGTCAGCCGCCTGGGGAGTACGGCCGCAAGGTTAAAACTCAAAGGAATTGACGGGGGCCCGCACAAGCGGTGGAGCATGTGGTTTAATTCGACGCTACGCGAAGAACCTTACCTGGGCTCGAACGACTGGTGGTAGTCCGGTGGAAACACTGGGCGACCCGCAAGGGAGCCAGCCGAGGTGCTGCATGGCTGTCGTCAGCTCGTGTCGTGAGATGTTGGGTTAAGTCCCGCAACGAGCGCAACCCCTATCCCATGTTGCTACTCAGCAATGAGAGGACTCTTGGGAGACTGCCGCGGATAACGTGGAGGAAGGTGGGGATGACGTCAAGTCATCATGGCCTTTATGTCCAGGGCTACACACGTGCTACAATGGCGTACACAGAGGGAAGCAAGACCGTAAGGTGGAGCAAATCCCCAAAGTACGTCTCAGTTCAGATCGAGGGCTGCAACTCGCCCTCGTGAAGTTGGAATCGCTAGTAATCGCGGATCAGCACGGCCGCGGTGAATACGTTCCCGGGCCTTGTACACACCGCCCGTCACACCACGAAAGCCCATTGCAACCGAAGTGGCAGCTCAGCTGCCATGAAATTGTGATTGGTGATTGGGGTGAAGTCGTAACAAGGTAGCCGTACGGGAACGTGCGGCTGGATCACCTCCTTTATATCTCTCCTCGTCTCACGAGGAGGGGTAAGTCGAGCTCTCGAAGACGGAGCGCCTATTGGCTGGCAAAACTGGTACGGGCCCTTAGCTCAGCTGGGAGAGCGCCTGCTTTGCAAGCAGGAGGTCAGCGGTTCGATCCCGCTAGGGTCCAAGAGTCCAGCCCCGATTTGGCTCTTTCAAAACGAATACGGAATCTCTCGTGACACCGGCTCTCGTAAAGACCCCCTGAGGGGCGGAGAGCGGCAAGCCGAGGGATGACAAAGCAAAGAATAATATGTGGCGTCTCACTCATGTCTGGCCCTTTTGACCGAGGACCAGGCACGATGGAAGAATATGGTCAAGCTACATAGTGCATATGGTGAATGCCTTGGTACCAGAAGCCGATGAAGGACGTGATCAGCTGCGATAAGCTCCGGGGAACCGCAAATAGGTTTTGATCCGGAGATTTCCGAATTGGGCAACCACCGCACCCGAAAGGGTGCGGACCCTTGTGTAAAGGCCTGGCCGTCAGGTCAGGAGATAGCGCGAGGGGGACAACCCGGGGAAGCGAAACATCCCAGTACCCGGAGGAAAAGACATCAACCGAGATTCCCCTAGTAGTGGCGAGCGAACGGGGAATAGCCTAAACCCTGACGGCGTGCCGTCAGGGTGTTGCAGGGCTCATCCGGTGCAGAACCGGGGAGTTACAAATCAGCGGATAGCGGAACGGTCCTGGAAAGGCCGACCGGAGAGGGTGCTAGTCCCGTACGCGACATCCAGCTGACTCCCGATGAGTTCCTAAGTACCACGGGTCACGTGCAATCTCGTGGGAATCCGGGGGGACCACCCTCCAAGGCTAAATACTCTCTGGTAACCGATAGTGAACCAGTACCGCGAGGGAAAGGCGAAAAGAACCCCTGACGGGGAGTGAAATAGAACCTGAAACCGTATGCATACAAGCTACACGAGGGCTATGCCCATCCCGTAAGGGAAGGGAATGCCTGAGTGTGTGCCTGTTGAAGAATGATCCGGCGAGTTGATGGGTCGAGCGAGGTTAAGGGCGGTATCAACGTACCGTCCGCAGCCGTAGCGAAAGCGAGTCTGAAAGGGCGCTCAGTTCGACACATCAGACCCGAAGCCAAGTGATCTAACCATGGCCAGAGTGAAACGACGGTAAAACGTCGTGGAGGCTCGGAGTGTTGACCGTTGAAAAGGTCCTACATGAGCTGTGGTTAGGGGTGAAAGGCCAATCGAACTTGGTGATAGCTGGTTCTCTCCGAAATAGCTTTAGGGCTAGCGTCCGCCGTTAAACCGCGGGGGTAGAGCACTGGTAGATGTAGGGGAGGCAACCCCTCCTCCGAAGTCTGTCAAACTCCGAATACCGCGGCGTATTAGCGGGCAGTCAGTTCGTGGGGGATAAGCTCCACGTGCAAGAGGGAAACAACCCAGAACGTCGATCTAGGTCCCTAAGTGCATGCTAAGTGGAAAACGCTGTGGATTTGCTTAAACAGCCAGGAGGTTGGCTTAGAAGCAGCCATCCTTCAAAGAGTGCGTAACAGCTCACTGGTCTAGTGAATCTGCGCGGAAAATGACACGGGGCTCAAGCATGCCACCGCAATCGCGTCTGTACCGAGGATTCGTCCTCGGTGCGGGGTAGGAGAGCGTTCACACTGCAGCGAAGGCATACCGTAAGGAGTGCTGGAGCGGTGTGAAGTGAGGATGTCGGAATAAGTAGCGAGAAACAAGGTGAGAATCCTTGTCGCCGAAAACCCAAGGGTTCCTTGAGCAACGTTCGTCAGCTCAGGGTTAGTCGGTCCTAAGGCGAGGCCGAAGGGCGTAGCCGATGGGCATCCGGTTAAAATTCCGGAACTAGGTCATGGGCGTTAACTTAAGAGGTGACGCAGAAAGGTAAGCGGTCCCGTGTAATGGTTGTCGCGGGCCAAAGCCGTAGGGGTGCTCTTCCAGGAAAAGTCCGGAGGGGCGTCAACCTGAAAGCTGATGGGGACTGCCGGGAGACCGGCGGGAAGTCGCCTGACTACGCTGCCGAGAAAACCCTCGTAAGTTGCTCGTGATCTAACCGTACCGTAATCCGACACAGGTGGGTGGGGTGAAAATCCTAAGGCGCGCGAGTGAGACTTGGTCAAGGAACTAGGCAAAATGATCCCGTAACTTCGGAAGAAGGGATGCTCCTCGCAAGAGGAGCCGCAGTGAAAGGGGGACCGTGACTGTTTAGCAAAAACACAGCACTCTGCTGAAATCGCAAGATGAGGTATAGGGTGTGACACCTGCCCGGTGCCGGAAGGTCAAGGGGAGCCGTCAGTCCGCAAGGGCGAAGCGGCGAACTCAAGCCCCGGTAAACGGCGGCGGTAACTATAACCGTCCTAAGGTAGCGAAATTCCTTGTCGGGTAAGTTCCGACCTGCACGAATGGTGTAACAAAGGTCCCGCTGTCTCGACCAAGTGCTCGGCGAAATTGTGGTACGAGTGAAGACGCTCGTTACGCGTGGTTAGACGAAAAGACCCCGTGGAGCTTTACTGTAACTTGACATGGTGTTATGGTTTTGAATGCGTAGTATAGCTGGGAGCCTTTGAAACCCGGGTTGTGGCCTGGGTGGAGGCGAAATGTGAAATACCAGCCTTTCGAGACCGTGGCACTAACCTACGGCCGTGATCCGGCCGGGGAACAGTGTCAGGCGGGCAGTTTGACTGGGGCGGTCGCCTCCCAAAGAGTAACGGAGGCGTTCCAAGGTACCCTCAGGCCGTATAGTAATCGGCCATAGAGCGCAATAGCAGAAGGGTGCTTGACTGCGAGGCCTACAAGCCGAGCAGGGACGAAAGTCGGATATAGTGATCCGGTGGTACCTCGTGGGAGGGCCATCGCTCAACGGATAAAAGCTACCCCGGGGATAACAGGCTGATCTGGTCCAAGAGTTCACATCGACGACCAGGTTTGGCACCTCGATGTCGGCTCATCGCATCCTCCCGCTGGAGCAGGTGGGAAGGGTTGGGCTGTTCGCCCATTAAAGCGGTACGTGAGCTGGGTTCAGTACGTCGTGAGACAGTACGGTCTCTATCTACCATGCGCGCAAGGAAACTTGAGGGGAGTCGTCCATAGTACGAGAGGACCTGGATGAACGGACCTCCTGTGTGCCAGTTATCCTGCCAAGGGTATCGCTGGGTAGCGGTGTTCGGAAGGGATAAACGCTGAAAGCATCTAAGCGTGAAACCCGCCCCAAGATTAGGTTTCCCGGGCCGCAAGGCCCCTGAAGGACCCTGGAAGACTACCAGGTTGATAGGCCGCACGTGTAAGAGCCGCGAGGCTTTAAGCAAAGCGGTACTAATCGTCCGAGAGGCTTGGCCATATTCTTCGATCGTGTGTGGCGCCTTCATTATTCTTTGACAAAGTTTCGACCCAGGCGAGTTCGCACCGAATAGAAATCGGAGCGATGTATGACCCGGAAAACAATATCGGGCATCCAACCATACTCCCACCTAGAGGTCGAGGGGCGAATGAGACCGGTGATATTTCCGGCAGGGATACACCCGTTCCCATTCCGAACACGGCAGTTAAGCCTGCCAGGGCCGATGGTACTAACGCCC
>JAQTTS010000195.1 GCA_028710655.1 Dehalococcoidales bacterium | reverse complement strand
TCAACAGGCCCTCGATTTCAGCCATGATTTGCTCGGTGGTAAAATGCCTGCCGGTAATGGCGCCGCTGGGGCAGGCGGCAACGCACGTGCCGCAGCCTTTACATAAGGCTTCATTCACTCTGTAAACCTGCTTTTCCTCGTCTAGTGAGATAGCGCTGTAAGGACAGATTGATCTGCACACCCCGCAGCCGGAACAAAGCTGCTCATCAATAATAGCGATAGCTGCCTCGACCTCTACCTCGCCTTTACTAATCAGAGATAGAATACGGGCCGCTGCTGCTGAAGCCTGAGCGACGGTATCGGGGATATCCTTGGGGCTCTGGCAGCAACCGGCCACAAAAATACCCTCGCTGTTGGTGGCTACCGGGTCCAGCTTGGGGTGCTTTTCCAGGAAGAATCCGTCGGCACTTCGGCTGACGTTGAAAAGCCGGGCAACGGCCTCGGCATCTTTCTGCGGCTCCATAGCGACACACAGGATAACCATATCTACCGGCACCCTTATCACCGAGCCCAGCAGGGTATCTTCGGCTACCACAACCAGTCTGCCTTTTTCCTCGTCATTAATAGCCCTGTCGGTAACTTCGCCCACCTTGCCGCGTATGAAATTAACACCTTCATTAGAAATACGCTCGTAAAATTCTTCATATCCTTTACCAAAGCAGCGCATATCGATATAGTACTGATACACTTCGGCACCGGTTTTCTCTTTTATCAGGTGGGCGTACTTAAGGGCGTACATACAGCACACCCGGGAACAGTAATCATGGTAGTTCCTGTCGCGGCTGCCCACACAGTGAATGATGGCGATGCTCCGGGGGATGGAGCCGTCTTTCAGCACTATCTTGCCGCCCGTCGGGCCGGCCGAGTTGACCAGCCTCTCGAACTCGAGGCTGGTAATAACATTTTCCAATCGCTGGTAGCCATAATAGTGGATGGGAGCAGGGTCGAACACGCTGTATCCGGTGGCTAAGATGATTGAACCTGCCTCCACTTCAATTATTTCGTCTTTTTGTGCGAAATCGATCGCATTCGCCTCACAGACCTCTTCACAAAGACGGCAGGTACCTTTCAAGAAGTAGGTGCAGTGATCGCTGTCGATGACCGGTATGTTGGGTACAGCCTGGGGGAAAGGCGTATAGATAGCCTTTCTCTTACCCGTACCGGCCTCAAAATCGCTGTCTACCTTCGAGGGGCATTTCTCCTGACACAAACCACAGCCGTTACAGCTGTCTCCGTTAACATAACGTGCCCTTTTTCGAATTCTAATCCTGAAATTCCCGATATAACCCGAAACTTCTTCTACCTCGCTGTAGCTCATGAGCTCAATATTGGGATGATTTCCTGCTTCAGTCATCTTTGGGGTAAGGATGCAAGCCGAGCAGTCCAGGGTGGGGAACGTCTTATCCAGTTGTATCATATGTCCGCCAATACTGGGGCTTCGCTCGACCAGATAGACCTTGTGTCCGGAGTCGGCGATCTCCAGCGCGGCTCTGATACCGGCGATGCCGCCGCCTACTACCAGAGTATTGGGATTGAACGGTATCTTCCTGGCTTCCAGAGGCTGGTGGTAGTAAACCCGTTTTACGGCGGCATTCAGTAGGGCTTTGGCCTTCTCCGTCGCCATCTGCTTGTCCTCGGTCACCCAGGAGCACTGCTCTCGAATATTGGCTATTTCGATTAGATACGGGTTCAGCCCCGCTTTCTGACACGTTCTGCGGAAGGTGGGCTCGTGCATTATCGGCGAGCAGGCGGCCACCACTACTCGGTTGAGGGTAAGATCCCTGATATCTTTACCGATGATTTCCTGCCCGGGCTCGGAGCACATGAAAACATAGTCGCGAGCTACTATCACCGAGTCCAGACCACGGGCAAACCCGGTTAGTTCTTCCGTGTCAACGGTTCCGGCAATATTACTGCCGCAGTGGCAGACATATACGCCGATGCGGGGTTCGTTCCCTGTGCTGCTGCTGGCTAGATTGCTTCGCTTACTAATTCTGAAATACTCCTGATCTCGATAGAATCGCCCTTGTCCATGGTCGTCACGCTATCGTCGAAGTTGAGCATGCAGTAGGGGCATGCCACTGCCAGGATATCGGCACCTGCAGCAATAGCTTGTTCGATTCGTATATCGGAAAACCTCTCGCCGCTTTTGGTCTCCATCCAGATCCGGCCTCCGCCACCGCCGCAGCACAGGCTGTTTTCCCGACATTCCGGCAGTTCTACCAGCTCTAGGCCGGGGATGCTCTCCAGTACTTGGCGTGGCTCCTCGTAGATATCGTTATAACGCCCCAGATAGCAGGGGTCGTGATAGGCAACCCTTTTGTTCACTTCTCTGCTGAAGCTTAAGCGGTTTTCCCTGATGAGTTTAAGTAGATACTGGGACAGATGAATAGTCTCGAAGTCTCCGCCCAGCCCGGGATACTCGTTCTTGAAGGTGTGATAGCAGTGGGGGGAGGAGGTAACCACTTTTTTAACCCCCATTTCGGTAAAAACACTGATATTGCTCCGGGCGAGGCGTTCGAAGACCTTCTCGTCACCGGCTTTACGGACGCTCTCGCCGCAGCAGTTTACCCTGCTCCCCGGTATACCGAAGTCGACTCCGGCTTTTTTCAGGATATTGACGGCAGCCCGGGCCACCCTCCGGACACTGGCATCATATTCCGGGATGCAGCAGGGGAAGTACAATATCTCGGTTCTCTTGCTATATGGCTTCACGTCAAGGTCTTTGGCCCAATCGGCCCGCTTATCCGGCGCTTCCCCTAACGGATTGCCCGTTCCGGAGATATTCTTGATGGTGAGCCGTAGTGAATCGGGGACCCTGGCTATACCCAGCTCGGTAACAACCCGGCGCAGGGCCCGCATAACGTCTACTATTTCCACTCCGCGGGGGCATCGCTTGACGCAGTTGTTGCAGGTAGCACACAGCCATATATCCTCACCTTCGAAATCAATCAGGCCCAGCTGGCCCTGGTGCATTATACGGCGGACGATAAAATCCCTCACTCTGTTCCACGGGCACACTGCCGTGCAGCTGCCGCACTGGTAGCATAGCTTGAGGATTTCACCGCCTTCCTCATTTATGATGTCCGCCACTTCTTTGAGCGGTGTTACCGGATGCATCTTATCCCTTTCGAGGTCTACCTGTCCTCTTTACTGCCGGTTGTCAGTTCTTCCATCTTGTTGGTAAAAACAGGCAGCAACTCTTCCCAGTCCCCGACTATCCCCAGTGTTGCTTCCTTAAATATGTTCGCTTCGGGGTCCTTGTTTATCGCCACGATATTCTTGGCTCCGGAGCAACCGGTCATGTGCTGACTGGATCCGGAGAGGGCAATGGCAACATAAAGGTCGGGGGCGATGATCTTACCCGTCAGACCGATCAGCAGGCTATTCGGCACCCAGCCGTTGTCGCATGGCGGTCTACTGGCACCCACGGCACCCTTCAATATCTCAGCCAGTTTCTCCAGCTGCTTGAAACCTTCAGCGCTGCCGATACCTCTACCTCCGCAGACTATCACTTTGGCATCCTCAAGCTTTATCCCTGTCGATTCTTCCGTTACCTTCTTCAGGACCTTGGTTCTTACGTCCTGAGGGTCTAAGGAAGCCTCAAAATTAATAATTTGTCCCTCTCTGGAGCTGTCTCGTTTCGGTGGAGACATTACCCTGGCTCTAACCGTGGCCATCTGGGGATAAAACTCGCAGATAAAGATAGCCCGGGCATTGTCACCGTAAACAGGCTTGGTTTGCAGCAGCAGCTTGGAGTCAGGTTCGATAGCCAGCTCGACACAGTCTGTCGAAATCGCCGTACCCAGTCGGAATGCCAGACGGGGCCCCAGGTTCCGGCCGATAGCAGTCTGTCCGAGAAGGAAAATCCGGGGCCTTACCTGCCTCGCTACCTTTTCCGAGACTGATACGTACAAATCTGTGTCGCAGCCTTTTGTTAACGGGGTATCTACTACGTATACCCTGTCTGATCCATAGGCAATTGCTTCCCCGGCCAGACTGGTGATATCATCGCCTACCAGCAGGCAGTATAATTCCTGTCCCAGCTCATCAGCCAGGTTCCGTCCGCAGCCCAGCAGTTCCGTAGTTACTGCCGCCAGTTTCCCCTCTCTGACTTCGCCGAAGACCATCACCCCTTCATATGCAGCCAAGAATAACTACCCCCTTCGTATTTGCTCATCAGTATCCGACCTTACCTCAATGCATTTCCATTCACACTATTCTGGCTTCCCTCAGTTTAGTAACCAGTTTAGCTACCGCTTCCTCGGGGCTGTCACCTTCTATAATTTCACATTTCCCTTCGTGGATCGGCTGGAATAGCTTCAGCAGTTTCGTGCGACGACCCGCAGCACCTATCCGGGCGGACTCGGCCCCGATGTCGTCTGGTTTCCAGATAACCGGCTCTTTCTTCTTGGCACCCATTATTCCTTTTATGGTAGGGTACCGGGGCTCACCGACCTCATTGCTTACTGTGATCAGGGCAGGCAGTGATACTTCAACCACCTCATATCCGTCATCGGTAACCTTCTCAACTGTTGCCTTACCGCTGCCGACCGTTATCTTTCTGGCGATGGTTACCAGGGGCAACCCCAGCATCTCAGCGATGCCCGGGCCCACCTGCCCGGCGTCCCAATCCGAAGCCTGCCGACCGCAGAAGATAAGGTCATAGTCGCCTACTTTTTTGATAGCCATCGATAGCGCATAGGCTGTTGACCAGCTATCACCCCCGGCGAAGGCTTCGTCATCGAGCAGGATTAGCTCGTCAGCTTCCATGGACAGGGGTTTTCTTACCACATCCGGT
>JAQTTS010000194.1 GCA_028710655.1 Dehalococcoidales bacterium | reverse complement strand
CGCCAGTCCTTCGACGATAGCGGTTTTACCAACACCGGGTTCACCGATTAAAGCCGGGTTATTCTTGGTGCGGCGGCTGAGAATCTGGATTACCCGCTCGATTTCCTTTTCACGGCCGATGACGGGGTCCAGCTTGCCGGCGCGCGCGGCTGCGGTCAAATCAATACCCAGTTGGTCCAATGCCGGAGTACGGCTGGCGGTACGGGTGAGGCGGGTTTTGGGTACGCCCTGGTTTAAAATATGAGTAGTTTCAGCGCGTGCCTGTTCCAGAGTAATGCCGAAACTGCCGAGAACGCTGGCGGCAATGCCTTCGCCCTCGCGCAGCAAGCCCAGCAAAAGGTGTTCCGTGCCGATATAGTTATGCCCGAGCTGACGGGCTTCGTCAATAGCTAATTCAATAACTCTTTTGGCACGGGGGGTGAGGCCGGTTTCGCCACTGGCGGGTTTAGTGCCGCGGCCGACGACAAATTCGACTGCCTGGCGTACTTTACTCAGGCCGATTCCGAGGCTGACAAGGACACGGGCGCCGACACCTTCTTCTTCGCGCACCAGTCCCAGCAGAATATGTTCGGTGTCGATATAGTTGTGGTTTAAATGTTGCGCTTCTTCCTGTGCTAAGGTAAGAACGCGTCGTGCTCGTTCAGAAAACTTTTCGAATCTACTAGCCATCTCTTCTTGTTCCATCCATCCTAATGAACTCTAGTAAAGGAAAAGCCCCCTGGCAGTGGCATATTTTCCGCAAGGAGTTCCCTCCTCAGTATCGTCTGCGCTGGAGTGTTTCACTGCCGTGTTCGGGATGGGAACGGGTGGTTCCACTCCGCTCCAACCACCAGGAGGCTTATTGACTAGTTTTATTGTAGCACAACTTTTGGTAAAAAAAAACCCGAAGTTATGAGGAACCTGGGTTTTTTAGAGATTAGCTAATATCAACTCTGAAACAGGTCAAGCCCTCGACTATTAGTACGGTTCAGCTAAGCGTATTGCTACGCGTACACCTACCGCCTATCAAGCAGGTAGTCTACCTGCAGTCTTACTCTTTCCCTTGCGGAAAAGATGGGAGATATAATCTTGGGGCAGGCTTCGTACTTAGATGCTTTCAGCACTTATCCCAACCAGACATAGCTACCCAGCAATGCCCTTGGCAGGACAACTGGCACACCAGTGGTCTGTCCTTCTGGATCCTCTCGTACTACAGAAAGGCCCCCTCAAATCTCCAAACGCCCATCACGGATAGAGACCGACCTGTCTCACGACGGTCTGAACCCAGCTCGCGTTCCGCTTTAATGGGCGAACAGCCCAACCCTTGGGACCTGCTTCAGCCCCAGGAAGCGAAGAGCCGACATCGAGGTGCCAAACCTTGCCGTCGATGTGAACTCTTGGGCAAGATAAGCCTGTTATCCCCGGGGTAGCTTTTGTCCGTTAAGCCACGGCCCTTCCACTCAGAGCCGTAGGATCACTTTGCCCGACTTTCGTCTCTGCTCGACTTGTTAGTCTCACAGTCAAGCTCCCTTATGCCAATGCACGCAACGGGTGATTTCCATCCACCCTGAGGGAACCTTTGGGCGCCTCCGTTACTTTTTAGGAGGCGACCGCCCCAGTCAAACTATCCGCCAGGCACTGTTCCCTGGCTTGATCCAGGGTTAGAGGCTAGATTCATCAAGAGTGGTATTTCAACGTCGGCTCTGCTGTGACTGGCGCCACAGCTTCATAGCCTCCCACCTATCCTACACATGATAAACCCAGACTCAATGCCAAGTTATAGTAAAGCTCCACGGGGTCTTTTTGTCCAGTGACGGGTAACCCGCATCTTCACGGGTAATTCAATTTCGCCGAGTCCCACGTTGAGACAGCGCTCAAGTCATTCCACCTTTCGTGCGGGTCGGAACTTACCCGACAAGGGATTTCGCTACCTTAGGACCGTTATAGTTACGGCCGCCGCTTACCGGGGCTTCAGTTCAGCGCTTGCACGCCTCCCCTTAACCTTCCGGCGCTGGGCAGGTATCAGCCCCTATACTTCAGCTTACGCTTTCGCAGAGACCTGTGTTTTTGTTAAACAGTTGCTTGAGCCAATTTTGTGCCACCCCAATGATTAATTGGGGCCCCCCTTCTCCCTAAGTTACGGGGTCAATTTGCCGAATTCCTTAACGTGGGGTATCTCGATCACCTGAGGACTTTTATCCTTACCTACCAGAGTCGGATTGCGGTACGGGCGTTCTTACTTCATCGACAACGAGGATTTTCTCGACGGCGTGGGATGACTTAAATCGTCTTGGATTTCTCCGCAACTTCCCCCCACCTCAAACTAAACATCCGGGGTGGATTTGCCTGCCCCGGCATCGCCCAAGATAGGGGACGCACCATGTCCGTTGGGTACGCTTAAACTACCCTCCCGTGTCCCCCCTTTGTCTCTATAAGAACGGTACGGGAATAATAACCCGTTATCCATCGTCTACGCCGCTAGGCCTCGACTTAGGGCCGACTAACCCTACGCGGATTGACCTTGCGTAGGAAACCTTAGGTCTACGGTGGGCGTGTTTCTCACACGCCTTTCGCTACTCATGCAAGCATTCTCACTTCCCTTAACTCCACCATTGCTCACGCAACGGCTTCACGGCTAAGGGAACGCTCCCCTACCCCTCCCGCCTTACGGCGGAAAGCCATAGCTTCGGTGGCAGACTTGAGCCCCGTTGGGTTGTCGGCGCAGCATCACTCAACCAGTGAGCTATTACGCATTCTTTAAAGGATGGCTGCTTCTGAGCCAACCTCCTGGCTGTCTATGCAATCCTACTTCCTTACCCACTTAGTCTGCTCTTGGGGACCTTAGCTGATGGTCTGGGCTATTTCCCTCTCGGCCACGGAGCTTATCCCCCGTAGCCTCACTCCCGGGATACGGTTAATGGCATTAGTGGTTTGATTGGAGTTGGTAAGCTTCTTGCCCCCTTGTCCATTCAGAGCCCTACCTCCACTAACTAATTACCCGAGGCTGCACGGCAATGCACTTCGGGGAGAACCAGCTATCACCGAGTTCGTTTGGCATTTCACCTCTATTCACAGCTCATCCCACAGTTTTGCAACACTGATAGGTTCGGACTTCCACCCCGAGATTATCGGGGTTTCACCCTGGCCATGAATAGCTCACCCGGCTTCGGGACGGATCCATGCAACTATAATCGCCCTATTTGGACTCGCTTTCGCTGCGGCTCCGCAACTAAATTGCTTAACCAGCTGCATAGATCAACTCGCTTGTTCATTCTTCAATAGGCACGCCATCATCCCTCTTGCGAAGGACTTTGACTGCTTGTAGGCACACGGTTTCAGGTACTATTTCACTCCCCTCTCGGGGTGCTTTTCACCTTTCCCTCACGGTACTTGTTCACTATCGGTCATTAAGGGTATTTAGCCTTACCTTGTGGTCAAGGTAGCTTCCCACGGGGTTTCTCGAGCCCCGTGGTACTTAAGAACAGACCAGAAGCCTCACCCTTTCATTTACAGGACTGTCACCTTCTATGGTTGTTCGTTCCAGAAACCTTCAATTGGGGTTTGGTTGGTAACTTCTTGACCTATCTGAGTCGGTCGGGTCTGCCTTACGACACCCAATAAACATAGGCTACAGCGCCACTAAGCTTATTGGGTTTGGGCTCCTCCGATTTCGCTCGCCGCTACTCACGGAATCGATTGTCTTTCTTTTCCTCAGGGTACTAGGATGTTTCGCTTCCCCTGGTTAACCTCTACTCAGCCTATGTGTTGAGCTGAGAGTATCCCGATTTTATCGGGATGGGTTGCCCCATTCGGGTATCCCCGGCTAAGCTCGCTGGACAGCAAGCCGAGGCTTATCGCAGTCTTGCCACGCCCTTCTTCGGCCCTTAATGCCTAGGCATCCACCATGTGCCCTTACCGCTTGACCTGCTTCAGATTTGATATTAGTCCTACTAATCTCTAATCTAATTAAGATCGATGTATCTTCTATACCTATTCTATTGTTAACGTGCGCTTGTCAAAAGAAGACGGCTTGGCGATTTCCTCACCAAGCCGTCAGCCTGGATCGTCAATCACCTTTACTGTTTTATGTTGCTTCTCTTAACATTACTTTGTGCGTTTCTCCAACAGCAAAATCAATATTATCAGATAGTTCTAGCCTTGTCAAGAAAATATTGAGCCTGTGTTATAAAATTTTGGTTACTTACTTTACTCCTAAACTATCCCGCAAGAAGGTAAAACCATTTGACGAATATTTAATACAATGGTAACCTTACTATATCAATGGACGAGCAAAAAACAAACGACCCGGGCACCAGCCATCGGGTTAGCACCAGCGGCGACATCGAAGTCACCACCTACCTGGAAATCGCCAAAATGGGCGATAAACAACCTGCCTCCGCCAGCGAATCCGCGCAACCTGCTAAAAAGGAAGCTATTATCGTTATCGATTTCGGCTCGCAGTACAGCATGCTTATCGCGCGGCGCATTCGTGAGTGCCAGGTTTACTGCGAGATGGTCTCCTACGATACTCCCTGGGAAAAAATAGCATCGCTGAACCCGAAAGGGTTTATTCTTTCCGGCGGTCCGTCGAGCGTCTACCAGGATAACGCCCCTATGGCTCCTTCCTATATATATGAAAGCCATTTGCCCGTTCTCGGTATCTGCTATGGCATGCAGGTAATAACCAAGCAGTTGGGTGGGCAGGTCACACCGGGGAACAAAAACGAGTACGGCCATGCGGTGCTGCATCTCAGTCAACGGGAATCGCCCCTGTTTGCCAGCCTGCCTGAAACAACGCCGGTCTGGATGAGCCACGGTGACAAA
>JAQTTS010000193.1 GCA_028710655.1 Dehalococcoidales bacterium | reverse complement strand
CTTGTTAACAGTATTCGGGAGGTCGAGAAAAAGGAGCAGCAGGCCAAGATGCAGGCTAAGATACAGTCAATTGCCGAGCTTTTGAATGTGGTTGAAGTTGATGAGACAGTGAAGGCCGGGATATGCAAAATCCTAGAGATTGATCTGCCGGAACAGTCGAAAGTAGGTCCGAAACAGCCTGAACCTGAACCGGTGGCCATGACCGGTTCGAAAAAACGTTATTCTTCACCCAAAAAGTGATGGGGGATGCAATATGGCTGAGCTAATATTAGGTTTTATGTGCCTGATGCTGGTTTGTATCCAAATCTGGCGCGAGCATCAATTTGACCTTGAGCGCAAAGACCTGTACGACCGGATCATGGCCGGGAACCTGTATGATTATACCGCAAACAAAGACGGCACCGCGCCTCCCAAGGGGCGTAATTTTGTGAAAAAGGGAATCAAAAAAGGGTACCAGGCACTCGGTATTCCAAGAGGGGAGGCTGATTATGATTGAGCTTACTTGACCTGAGCATTTTTGGTGGTGGCAATAGCCGGGATGCGCCTGTGCAACAGTCACAGGTGCAAGCACAACAACAGCAGATGTCACGACATGATGCCTACATATCTTCTCTTGACCCGCAAGCACAGATGGAATTTCATGATGATCACATTGCTTCCATGATTCAAAAAGAGTTCAAACGCCGCCAGGATGAACGGAGACCGTTTGAGTTGCAGTGGCGCTTAAATCAGGCTTTCATGGAGGGCAACCAATACGTTGATATCAACCCTGTATCCATGGCTCTGGATGAAATCCCGAAAATGTTCTGGTGGCAGGAGCGGGAAGTATTCAATGTAGTAGCCCCGAACATCGAAATGCGGTCTGCCAAACTGGGCCGGATGCGGCCGATTTTGAAATGCCGTCCCGGGACAGGGGAACAGCAGGACGTACGGTCAGCCAAGGTTGGTACTCAATTACTTAAAAATATTTACTACGATGAAGGCATCCACACAAAGCAGAACGATGTTATTGCCTGGATGGAGGCTTGCGGCAGCGGGTTCCTGAAAAATACTTGGAACCGCAACGCGGGCAAAGTGTTTGCCAAGATGATTTCCCAAGACCCTACCACGATGAAGGAGATTGCCGAAGAAATCAGGGAAGGGAGTATCGATATTACCGTTGTGCCTTCACCTGAGATATACCCCGACTCATGTTATCACCAGGACATTGTTAACTGCCGGTCAATCATCCACGCCAAAACGTACCATCTTGACGAGATTGAAGAGATTTGGGGTATCCGGGTTCCTGCAGAGCAGACAACCGCTATGCAATTACAGCGGAGCATGACTGGCATTGGCGGCCTGGGTTATGGCCTGGGTGGGTTTAATATCGTGACTACTAAAATGGAGAACCATGCTGTGGTCATGGAATATTGGGAGATCCCGACCAAGAAGTTTCCCCAGGGCAGGCTGTTGATTGTAGCCAGCGGCAAAGTTCCTTACAAGGGTCCGTTGCCGTATCCGGTCGGTGAGGACTGGCAGCTAGCCCTTCCATTTACCAAGGTTGACTGCATCCGTAGGCCCGGTATCTTCTGGGGTAAGACGGTCCTTGAACGGCTTATTCCTCCTCAGCGTCGGTACAATGCTCTGCGTAACCGCAAAGCGGAATACCTTAACCGGTGTAGCATAGGACAGTGGACTTATGAGGAAAATTCCGTGGACGAAGAATACCTTGAAGACAATGCCGGGGCGCCGGGGGCAATTATCCCGTTTAAAAAGGGTTTTGCCCGGCCTGAACACGTTCAGAATGACCAGCTTCCCGCGGCCTTTGAAACCGAACACCGGTCACTGTTGGAAGAAATCAGTATTTTATCTGGTGTGAGCGAACTTAGTCGCCAGAGTGTGGCGCCTTCCGGAACTTCCGGGTCCGGTGTGAGTTTAGCAATTGCCCTGGAACAGGATGATACCAGGTTGAGCGCCACAGCCGGGAACATTGAACAGTTTATAATTCAATCCGGTAAACAGTGGTTACGGCTTCACAAGGCCTTTGTTAAGCTGCCCAGGACCCTCCGGTCTATTGGTAGGAATAATGTTGTTGAGGTTATGGACTGGACCGCCGGGGACCTGCGGTCCGATGATGTTGTCATTGAATCCTTCTCCGCCCTGGCAGAGTCACCCGCACAAAGGCGGCAGATGGTATTTGACCTTATGGGTACCCCGTTGGTTAATGACCCGGAAACGGGCCAAATGTCCAAAGAAATGCAGTCCAAGCTGCTTGAAATGATTGAACTTGGTCATTGGGAGGCAATGGATGATGATAACGAAATCCACATTAACAAGGCTGAACGCGAAAACCGTGATATTGTCCAGGGCATGTTCCCGATGCCCGTTAATTATGATGATCATGTGCTGCACATAGCCCGGCATAACAAATTCCGTTTAACCGTTGATTATGAAATGATGAAGGCCCAGAACCCGATGCTGGACGCCTTGTTCCAGCAGCATGTGCAGGTACACATGACTTATATAAGTCTCCATGCGCAGCAGTTGGTATCACAGATAATGCCTCCACCCGGGGCACCTGGTTTACTGCCTGCCGCTGGGGGCGGGATGGTTTAAAAGTTATTAACACAGCGAAAAAGCTTGATGCGATAACGCGAACCTGCGCCGCATGAAGGCTTTTTTTATATTAAGGAGGATTACCTTTTATGAAAAAACAGAATACAGCTGATAACCCCTTGCGTGATTTTAGGATTAACCTGACCATGTTTGGTGACGGACCGGCAGGTGATCCCGGTTCCGCTGCTCCTGCTTCACCATCCTCTGAACCTGCGCCTGCTCCTGCACCTGCAGCGAGTACGGATGGAGTAGTACCCGGTGCACCTATAACCGTTCAACCGTCAAGCCAGCCAAGTCAACCGTCTGAAAGCGGAAACCCGCTTCTCGACTACTTTAAATCCGGAGGGGCCAGCGCATACGACCCGTCAAAGATACCCGGAGCAAATCCGGCAGCAGTTCAGCCGCAGGCACCCGTGGTAACACCACCTGCACAACCGGTACAACCGGCGCAGCCCGTGCAAACCGAACCGCCTGCAGTACCGCCTTCTGCACCGGCAACACCTGGACCCCAGGACTGGACAAAACAAGTCCCGGACAAGTTCAAGAACCCGGACGGGAGCGTAAACATTGAAGCCCTGGCAAAAAGTTATGTGCATCTTGAGCCAAAGCTGGAAGAACAGGGCCGGACAATCAGTGAATTAACCAATAAGCTTGAATCATCTAACCAGCAGCCGCCGCAGGCCCAGCCTGGTCAGAACCCGCAACAGATACCGGGACAACAGCCACAGCAGCCACAAACACCGGCAGAACCGGAACTTACCCCGGAGCAGGTTAAGGAAATCAACGAGAAATTCGTTGAGAGCCTCCTTGATCCGGAGAAGAACCCGGTTCAGACTTTGGCCGAGATTATTAAAAATGTGGTTACGCCTATGGTTGCCCCGGTACGGGAAAAAATTCAGTACCAGGACAGGCTTACTGAGTGGAATCAAAAAGTGAACCAGTTTCAGGCAAATACGCCTGATTTTGCGGAAGTAGAAACCGATATGGCCCAGATAATCAATGAAATAGGGCCATATCTGGCCACTATGCCTGATCCTTTGAGGACTGTGTACGACATTGCCAAGGGCAGGAAGGCGCAAAGTTTCACGCCTCAGCCGCCGCCTACCCTTGAAGAAATGCTGGTTAACCCGGACAACATTGCAAAAGTTGTTCAAAACCCACAGGTGCAGCAAATGATTCTGTCGCAAACGGCAGCGCAAATACAAAGCGGATCTCCACCGATTGTTATGGCTTCTCAGCCGGGAGGGGCGGCGCCTGCTGCGCCGTCTACCCCGATTACGAACGCAAAAGAAGCCACCAATGCAGCGAGATCCTTCTTCTCTAATTTGCTGAGAGGGGGGTCTTAGTTTTTTATCCGAAGGAGAGTGATTATTGATGGCTGAACTCACCATGAGCGCCATTGCGGAAGCCCTAAAACTTTGGTACTTGGAAGGACTCCGCTATCAGATGAACGAAAAAGCTAGTGCGTTTCTGACTCAACTTGAGCGCACCAGTGAGCACGTTGAAGGTAAGAAAATCATCATGGCCCTGCGGTACGGGGTGCAGGGTGGAATCGGCAACAGGGCCGATAATGGAACCTTGCCGACTCCCAATAGTCGTAAAACCAAGCAGGCTGAGTGGGAAACCAAGAACCTGTTTGCCCGTATCCAGCTCAGTGACAAGACCATTAAGGCTAGCCGGTCTAATGTAGGGGCCTTTGCCCGGATGCTGGAAACCGAAATCTCTGATTGTGAGATTGACTGTAAGCGTGACCTGTCCAGACAAACTGTTGGTGATGGTACTGGTGTGCTTTGTACTATCACCAGTATCGACGCTGGAACCAACACCATTACTTGTAACAATGACCTTGGGGTAAAATATCTTGCCGAGGGCATGTTGGTTGATGTTTACGACGTAGATGCAGAAACAATTGACAATGCCGGCGTGGAAGTAACGGCTGTTGACCGGGCTAACAAAACGGCGGTTCTGTCGGCTCTCGATGCTTCTATCGGCAATGCTGACGTGTTGTATGTTAGTGGGAACAAGGACTTGGAAGTTACCGGCCTGAAGGGTGTGTTTGAAAACACCACCCTGTACGGTATTGACCGGACTGCTGCTAAATGGCTTGACGCAACCAAGATTACTACTGTTGGTGAAATTTCCGAAATTAAGATGCAGCAAGGGATTGATGATGCCGATATCGAAGCCGGGTCCGAGATTGATTTTATGATCGGTTCCCACGGTGTTCG
>JAQTTS010000192.1 GCA_028710655.1 Dehalococcoidales bacterium | reverse complement strand
TGTCGTACCGGCTGCTTTGTGGAGTTTGGCTGTCGCTTTCTGGTCCTGGCTACCGGCGGCGCCGGGCATCTGTACAAGTTAAGCACCAATTCGGATATCGCCACCGGCGATGGCGTTGCACTGGCCTTCAAGGCTGGCGCCGAGATAGTGGATATGGAGTTCTTCCAGTTTCATCCCACTGCCCTTCGTATGCCGGGAGTGACTCCGTTTCTCATCTCGGAATCAGTCCGTGGTGAAGGGGGAGTGCTGCGTAATGTCGATGGCTACCGTTTTATGCCCGACTATACCCCGGAGGCTGATCTGGCACCGCGGGATGTGGTTACCCGCAGTATTCTCTACGAGATGAGAAAGACGGCCTCGGACAGGGTCTTTGTTGATGTCACCCATCTGTCTCCCAATTTAATAACTACCCGGTTCCCCAATATCTATCGATTTTGTCTGGTGCGTGGCCTGGACATCACTCGTGGTCTGATACCGGTGGCGCCGGCTGCTCATTATCTGATGGGTGGTGTGAAGACCAATACCTGGGGAGAAACCAATATTAAGGGTCTGTTTGTCATCGGTGAAGCTTCCTGTACCGGTGTGCACGGTGCCAACCGCCTGGCTTCAAACTCACTCCTGGAAGCAGTGGTCTTCAGCCAGCGGGTTATCGAAAGGACGACCAGGGATACTGTACCTGAGATATCCGGTACCGAAAAAGATACCGCCGTCCGATGCTCACTAAGCAAACGTCGGGTGCTTAAGGATGTGCCGCCGCCCAGTTTATCCGCACTGCAGGAGCTAAACTGGGACAAGGTTGGCATTATCCGTGATAAAGCCAGCCTCAACGAAGCGCTGGATATCCTGGCTGCCTGGCAGAATTGCCTGCCCGAGCCTACTGACCGGCCCTCCTATGAGTTGAATAACCTGGCGATGACCGGCCGTCTGGTGGCTGAGGCTGCTCTGCTGAGGGAGGAGAGCCGGGGAGCTCATTTCCGCACCGATTTTCCTAAGAGCTCGCCTGATTGGCGACATCACCTGATACTGGTCAAGCAATAAGGTATGGTATAATTAAAAAGTAGTGGCAATAAAGACGGTAGTTACCAACCGTAAGGCATATCATAACTATCATATCGGGGAGAGTGTTGAGGCTGGCATTGTACTTACCGGTACCGAGATAAAGTCAATCAGGGCCGGTAGGGTGAATCTTGGTGATGCCTATGTTAAGCCCGAGGGCGGTGAGCTATGGCTGTTAAATGCCCATATCTCCCGTTATGAAGCGGGCAGCTATATGAGTCATGAGCCGACCCGACCCCGTAAGCTTCTTCTACACCGTAAGCAGATTGATAGTTTAGCCGGTAACATACAGGAGAAGGGGCTGACCTTAGTCCCGCTCAGGCTGTATATTAAAGACAGTATCGCCAAGCTTGAGATAGCCCTGGCGAAGGGTAAGAAGCTGTACGACAAACGGGAGGCAATCGCCCGTCGCCAGACGGATAGAGAAATCGGGCGTGCTGTCAAGAGGCGCCGCTAAGGTTAAGGAGGTGTTCGGGTTTCCCTGATAAGTGGGGACGCGCGGGTTCGACAGGGGAAGTATGCTGCAGGATTGCAAGCTGAGGTGCCGCCAACCTCATAAAACAGGTGGCAAAAGATAATCGGCGAACCTGAATTCGCTCTTGCAGCCTAGTTAAATAGGTTGCACGCCCAGCTTGACCTCGCCTCAATGGGTTGGGATTGGGTGCCGAAATGTTGAGGTGCCGCCGCTCTGATGTCGATAAAGGGTGGCGAAAGATTTATCGACTGGCTCGACTGAACTCAGTCAGCAGAGGTCAGTCGGGTGAGATTAAAGAGCTGAAAAAGCTTGTAGTATATCCTGAGTAGCTTCTTTTGGACGGGGAGTTCAACTCTCCCCCGTCTCCACCAACTCCAACAGTATCATCAGATTTCTGTTCCGGAGTTATAATCTTAATCGGGACATCCGGTCCAACATCGATCCCTATGCCGAACAACATCTGGGAAAAGGCGATCATCTATCGTAAGGATTAAGCCTATCAAGCCACAGCGAAGGTTACTGCTTATATTCCCGTGTTACCGCAGTACTCAAATACCTATCCTGTTCCCTTTTTGACTTTGCGTGGCTTTGACATTTGAAGAGCGATATCTCTGGTAACGTCTATCCTGTCCACCCTAACTCCTTCTTCAGGAGCCAGTTCCTCGAGTGCCCGTCCCCTGAGCTTCCCCAGCAGACTGACAAGAATCTGCATTTCTTCTTCGGTACAGCAGGATTTCACCGTGTCCAATAATTCTAGACAATGAATACTGGCCTGTCTAAAGAGATCCTTTCCTTTCACAGTCATGGCCAGCCGTATCGCCCTGCGGTCTTTCAAGTCTCTTATCCTCTTAACCAAACCAACCTTTTCCATACGGTCGACTATGAGGCTGATGCTGTTAGTATTCCGATCAAGCCAGCGGGCGACATCAGTTAGCGTTACCGGGTGTTTGGCGGCATCCAGCACCATGAGCACCCGATATTGTTGAAGCGTTAACCCAACCCTGGCAACCTTTGCTTCCTGACACTTGGATGTCGCAACATAGGTTTGGTCTAGTATAATCCAGAGTCTATGCATCGGATGGTTAGCAGTTATCTTGTTTGGCACTTTACTCCTTATAATGTAGTTCTTTGGTGTATAATTCACTATGCATTTTTTCACTACTGTACCTTATTATACCTTATTATATCTTGCATTAATGCTGTCTTTCCAACATGGCCTATAACCGGTAACCATAAAAAGTATGGCGGATAAGATCAACATTTGCCTTCACTTACCTGCATATCGGAAGGAGCTGTTTCACCTATCTACGAGAATGTTTACTACGATTATGCCGGGGGAATGGCAGCGCCGATCCCGGCTCCAGCAGCTGTGGAAACTTCAATAACTCTCGTATCTATCTCCTTCGTCTATTTGGGGCTCTTTATCCTATTCACCCAGGTTGTTTAAGTACCGGCAAGCTAATTTTTCCACCGGCGATAGTTCACTGGCCGTCATAACGATTAGGGTAGTGTGTGCGCTGATCCGGCTTTTCTTGGGACAGAAGTGATTACTTCATCATTCATATTATTTATGTATACGGAAATAGCTAATTATGCGGATGTGTTTTCGGGTTATAGTTGTTAATATGAGATCTAACATAAAAGTACAATGTGAATTGTAATATAAAGTACGATAATAAGTATTTTTACGCGCTTCTTACATCACTTTCTTTCTTGGTGCGGCTTTTTAGTGGTATCAGGGGAAAGCTGTGGGTGGTATGGGCACGTTCGGAGAAAAAAAGCTGCCTGTTGGTCAGAATTTAGCAGATGCAGCTGTGTATATAATTTGGTATACATAAATATAGATGCAACATCTAAAATAATCATACACTGTCGTAAAATGGAGGTTTTTTATGAAGTGAGTAATACTGGATGTTATCAAAACAGGGTATATTTAAGTCAAGGAGGGTTTAATTGAAAAGACAGAAATTGTTCAAGCTGATCATTGGTTTTGGTCTGGTCGCGGTCCTGGCGATAAGCATTCCACTGATGAGCGGCTGTACTAGCCCGGCTGCGACACCAACCCCGGAAGAGGAGCCCATCAAGGTGGGTATTGCTACCACTATCACCGGTGCTCTGGCGGATGACGGACGAATGCATGTCAGGGCATTGGAAATGGCCAGAGACAAGCTTAACGCCGAGGGCGGCCTGTTAGGTAGGCCCGTGGAGCTTTTGGTTGCGGATCTGGGCAACTATACGCCCACCGAGTTGGCCGCTGTCCGTGACACGCTCAAGTCGGCCGGTGTGGATATGGTCAACTACAACTGGGCAGTATATCCCGCCGTCACTGATTATCTGATGGAGATTGACTCGTTAGTGATGCATCACGGTTGGGTAAGCGTCGACTGGCAGGAGTGGTATGACAACAAGGATGAATTCCCGTACTGGATGACTCTCAATCAAACAGAGGAAGGCTACGGGGTGCCTTGGTTCCAGGCGCTGACTAATCCGGAGATGGTCACCTGGGATTTCCCCAACAAAAAGGCAGCGATAATTGTGTGCGACCTGGATTATAGCGTAGTACAGGCAGAATGGTGGCGTGAAGAGGCGGAAAGGGCCGGTTGGGAAATAGTGCTCTATGAGATTCATCCGGTCGGGAACGTGGAGTTCGGAGCTCAAATGGCCAAGATAAGGCAGGAAAACCCTGCCATCGTATTCATGTCCAGCGTTATCTCTACGGAGGTAATAGCTGCCTATGCCGACTTCTTGGAAAACCCGACCGACTCGCTTTTTGTCATTACCTGGGTAATAAATAAGCCTGAGTTCTGGAGCGCGTTCGGTGAACAGGCCGATGGGGTTCTGGGTACAGTACCGGGTTTCTTCATGGTTGATAGCGCATACACAGGATCAAACCCAGAATACCAGACGTATTATGAGAAAGGCAGGGCTATTTGGGACGAAACTATTGAAAGGTACGGAGAGCGCCCGTCGTTACAGACAATCTGTGCCGACGACTCGTTCTGGGTATGGGTAGAAGCTGTAGAGAGAGTGGGTAGCGTAGACGATTACGATGCAATTATGGAAGCGATGTTTGACTATCCCTACGTCGGGGCGACTGGAACGTACGGTTTCGATCGTGACACCCATGCCGGGAGCTATCAAGCCGGTAATGTACCGCTTGGCTTCTATCAAATGCAGGACGGCAAGGTTATTACTCTGGCGGTAGGAGAAGGGGAGAACGCAGGCAAGAACATTGAAAAAATTACCGATTTCCAGGTGCCCTGGTGGTTAGAATAGATATGATAATAGAGACAATTCCGGGTTAAAAGAGTAAAGCTAGGGCT
>JAQTTS010000191.1 GCA_028710655.1 Dehalococcoidales bacterium | reverse complement strand
TCAGCTGGTTGCCGTTCTTCTGGAGCTTGATCAACTGATGCAGGTCGAGCATCGTTTTCACCTCCGGTCTCTTAGTCTGCGGTCTGGTCTACCGTCTTACACCAGGTCATGGACAAATAAAAAAGGAACGAATCCTACCCCTTTTGCAGGGCAGGCGTTCGTCCCTCTCGCTTGCTCGTCTATTACCGGCTGGCCAGCCTGAAAAATGTTACGGTCAGCCGCTTGTCCTGTGTAATTTTGACGGAAGTATGCTTCCGTCGATTCTAGTTCCTCCCCTTTCCTATGTCAATAGAATGATGCTATAATCTCGCCAGAGAGGGACGAACCTCCGGCCGGAATCCGGCTCGAGTACGTCCCTCTCTTGTTGTTGAGGGAAAGAGGTGGCCCCATGGAACCTCGCCTCACCGAGTACGATGACCTTCTCGCTGATGTACGTCGAGATGGTAAGTTCCACCCGATCCGCAGTTTAGTCCAGCCTTTTGACCCGGAAGTAGCTGAGGTCGCTCAGTATCTCCACCAGACAACCGACTTTGTAACCTCCGCCCAGGACTTTGTCCACCAGTTCACCATTTACCGTGCCGAGGTGAGCGACTACTGGCGGACTCCTGCTGAGACCCTTTCGCTCTTCAACCGTTTCTGGCCACAGTTGCGAGAGTACGGTTCTGCAGAACTGCCAGAGTCCGACTGTGATGATATGGCCATCCTTCTCTGTTCGATCCTACGGAACTACATCCCGGCTGACCAGGTGTTCTGCGCCATAGGCGTATACCGGCGACCGGGGAAAGAGGAAGGGCATATGTGGGTCGAGTACCGCCTTCCAGGAGGAGAGACGCAGATCATCGAGGCCACGGCACCATCCTGGAGAGAAACCACCGGCGTCTATCAGGTTTCAGCACTGTTCAACGACGAGTACGCTTTTGCCACCCCGTTCGGTTTGAAAGAATTCGGACTGTTACCGCTCGAAGAGGTCATCCAGAGCCTGGTGGCAGCTCGGGCGATACCGTGTGGTTCCTGACAGATGGCAAAAACGATGGCATTTTTACCAGAAATATTACCAAAACGAATCTGGAATAGGAGAAATTGATATGGCCAGCAACAGCCGTAGCCGTGACGTCAGGAGGACCATCGAGGAGATAGACCGCATTCTTTACCGGTTCTCCGGAGTAAGGCTTCGAACGATGGTCAAGAAAGGCGTTGGTATCGCCGGTGAGGCCCTGTCCCGGGCCATGTTTGAGCCTTCATCGGGAAATAGCGGCGATAACCTGGCTGATGCCTACAGGGTACTGGGCATACTGCCTGCCGCTCCGGACTATGTCGTCAAAGCGGCCTTCCGGGCCATGGTGAGGGAGCTGCATCCGGATACCGGTGTTCACCCTGACGTGAACCGGTTCCAGAGTGTGGTTGAGGCGTACAGGGACATCATGCTGGCCAGGGCGGGACAGGATGATGAAGAAATCGAAGGGCCGAAATGAGTGAGCTTGGAAAGCGGCTTCACAAGGTCGACCCTGACCTCAAGATTGTGCCGGCACGTCCTGGCGTCCGGATGAAGAAACAGGACTGGCTGGCCTCCACGGGTGTCGTCTGTAAAGAATGCGGCCAGGAAGTCTTCCGGAGCCGTGACGGACTGTGTCTATCGTGCTGGGAGAAGAGAAACGAAATCGAAATACGCGACCCACAGGGGCTCCTGACTCTTATTCCGCAGTCCGTCATCATGTCGATTGTGAAGAAGCCACGGGGAGAGAAGTAAAATGCATGGCGCCTTAGCGACACTGTTGGTAGTCCTCGGTAGTGCAGCTGCCTACGAGGGCGGCATCCAGATAAAGGAGAATGCCGAGCGCCATCACTACTGGAGAGTGGCCAGAGCGTACTCTGACCTGGCCGGGAAGCCCCTGCTCGTTGTGGGAATGAAACGTCACATCTGGCAGCCACCCGATGGCGACGTCACTCTGGATGTTGACCCGCTGGTGACCACGGTACCCGGCGGTGTTTGTGCTGACGAGCGTTCCATGCCCTTCTCTGACAAGGAATTCGGGGCCGTCTATAACCCTCACACCCTGGAGCACCTGGCTACTGCCGAGGATGTTGAGACGGCCGTTAACGAGTGCTTGAGAGTAGCTGATGTGGCTTTCTTTCTAGCGCCCTCTCCCTACAGCATCGCCGCCAATTTCTTCTGTCCCAGCCATCACCTGAGGCTGTGGTTTGACAATGACAGCAACCGTATTGTATGCCGGCCGAGCAACTGGCAGACCGGCATCGGGTTCCACTCCGGTCCGAGAAAGACCGGGCAGGCGCTCTGGGCCTGCACCCCGCTCAAGGTCCCGGCGATCGTCACCGGATAGAGTAGTTCCCCCGAGGTTGAGCCTGCATGGGTATACCAGGTAAGTATTGCGTTCTTTTTGGCGTACTTTGTCAAGCGTTATCCAGGCAGTGAAAAGAAAAGGGGTAGAGAAGCTGATCTCCACCCTTAAAGGAAAAGGGGACGGGAGTACTCCCGTCCCCTTTCTGTTTTGCAGGTTTAGCACCAAGGCTCTGCCGGTGAGCTAGGCGGCCGACAACACTCCGTTGACGTACACCTTGCCCTTCAGGCCGCCGTACTTGCCGCGTGACTTGCGGACGAACCGATCGGTCCTCAGGCCTTTACTCTCCATGCACTGCTTCATCTTCACATTGCGGGACATGCGATCGGGGTCATCCCGGGTCGTAACCGCACATGCTTTGAAAGCCTGCCTGACTTCTGGCCTGCCGGCCCCTTGAGCACTAGACGAGCGCATGAACACAGTGACGTGTTTCTTCGCTTGAACCGCCTGCATCTGACCGGTTTGCTGTGGGACTCCGTTAAGTCTCTTCCATGGAGCTGGCATTTCGGTCATGCCTCCTAAGGGGTATTCAGATACCTTGTCGACCTCAAGGTGCTTCAACACCCTCACGGGTGAGAGAAGCCAAAAAAAAGAGGGACGAGACCCGGCTGCCCGGGTGGTTCGTCCCATCTACGATACGAAGTTTAGACCGGTTACTTCGGCTTGTCAATAGGGGGCTTTTTTTCTGAGACCTCGTCCTCTACCGGCTCGGGAATCTCGCCGGTCTCCCACTGGTCAATTATTTTCCCACTGTCAGTAGCAATGACGACAACGGGGGCCAGGGGAAGCCCGTGTGTAGCCCAGAATTCGTAAGCCCCTTCGTCCTTATCCATGTTGGCGATGGTAGCCTCGTCATTCTTGAGCTCTTCGGCATATAGTTCCTTGAATTTCTTCTCCGCTTCTGCACAAAGGTTACAGTCTTCGCCATTGCCCGTAAACAGAATCGCTTGCATCGCTTTGTCACTCTCCGGAATACAGTCATTCAGCAGGTGTTTCTAAAGAGGCTTGCGGCTCTATCTCATTTGCCGGCGGCTCTTCTGGCTCTGGCAGCGCCGCCGGGACAGGCTCTACCGTAATAGGGCTGTCGGCCTGGTCATGCCTTTTGAAGAGTTCTTCCAGGGCGACCGTTTTACCAGGCCAGAGTGCCTTCGGGTCAAGCGTACCCATAATTTCTTTGCGGAAATCCCTGGCTTCCCGTGAGAATATCGGGTATACGCTGTCAAAGCGCCCGCTCTGGGCGGCTTCGGTGGTGCTCGCCGGCCCTACTTTCTTGACCCACTCAAGGAGCCGGTAATACACGTCCGGCTCTTCCACCATCGGTATGGTCTCTTCCACCATAGCCTCGATATCCAGAAGATGTTTGCCCGCTCCGCAGTCACAGGCCCGACCCCCTATCCGCATACGCTGGGCGTAATGTCGCTCCATACGGAGTAGAAGTTTGGCAATTTCGCGCTCCTGGTAAGCAACAGTCTCCGCGTCACTAACGCCGGTGGCGGTTTTCGGTTGGGACATCCGGCGAGGCTCGAGTACCCCGGATTGCGATTCATCGGGCGGATTCTCTGGCTCGATGACTTCGGAAGGGGCGGGCGCCTTCTTTTCAGGCGTGTTGATATGCAGGATTTCCATGAGTTTCTTGCGGTCCTGGCTCGTATCCTGTGGTTTCACCAGCATCTTCTCGATGGGTATCTTGGTGAGAAGATTCGCGCCTGTCTCAAGCAGGAATGGCAAGATTTTCATGGCACTATCATAAAGTCGGGCCATCGGAGTGTCAATAGCCTCTGGCTTAAGTACCGGCGTGACCGGGTGACCTGTTAGTGGCCAAACGGCAACATAACCTTCGGCCACTTGTACCTGTGGGAGAATGTCCCAGAGGTTATGTTTCTATTGACAGTCGCATAACCTCTGGTATAATTGAGCCTACAGAGAGGGACGAACACTTGACCTCAAAGGAGGCCAGGGTTCGGTCCCTCTCTTCTTTTGTTGGCCAGTGTTTCTCCCTCCTGGAATGCAATAATAAGGAGGGGGTCTATGGCATTGATGTACGACATCCTGTCTGCGGTCGAGGGTGCCGGCCAGCCCGTGTCCACTGCGGATATCGCCAGGGCGCTGGGAGTGGAGGTCGAGAGTATCACCCACCAGGTCTCAAAAGTGGTCCGGTCCGACAATCCATATCTGGCAGACCAGGGCAAAAAACACTACGCGCTCACCGAAAGAGGAACGAAGTGGCTTACTGAAAAACGAGAAGAAGCTACCAGGATAGCTTCAAGCCTGTCGCCCCTGGCTGGAGTCAGGGCCCCGGCGAATCAGACAGCCAAGGAAACCGAGACACCGGCTGAGACTGAAGATGACCCTGAAGAAGACGATTACTCGGAAGGAGCTCGGGTAACCGCGGGTGTCGGGGAAACCAGCGTCCCGAAAGACCCCCGCCCGATGATCAGCGAGAGCGAGGCGGGTCTCACAGACTACGATTATTTCTACAGGACAGGCATCGCTCTTGGTATGAAA
>JAQTTS010000190.1 GCA_028710655.1 Dehalococcoidales bacterium | reverse complement strand
GGACGCGGGGGCGAGTGTGTCAACCGCTGCGGTAGCTGCCGCAAACAAGGCTGGAGCAGGGAGTGATTTCCTCAGCGGTCTTACACAGATGCCCAGCATGACGATTAATCCCAGCTTCTCCAACGTGTACACCCCGACCCAGACCGCGACGGGGGGAAGCATTAGCATTGGGGTTCCGACTACTGGGACGTATGCGCCAAGTGGTACGACTGCGACAAACGGTGGCATGAACACACAGGCCATTGTCATCATGATAGTTATCATCTTGGTGCTGATGTTCGCGATGTATATGTTCATGAAGAGGAAATAAAGGAGCCGATATTAAATGGCTGATATAAACACTTCTCCGGCAACGAACCTGCTGAGTCTTATCGTCGGCATCGCCCTTGTGGTTGGTGTGCTGTACTTCGGCGCGGGACTGATCGGGTCAACCAAGCAGTTCGCCACTTGGTCTTAAGGGGGCCTGAAATATGGCCTCCGCTGCCGCAAAGGCAATAGTGGTAGTTGTAGTAGCTGGGGCCGCATACCTCTACTGGAAGAGCCGCCAGACCTCAGCTCCTTACGCTGGCTATTACTTGAACGATGATGGCACGTATTATGTAGATAGCAACGCTACTTATGGAGAACCGCAGTCTGCGCCGCTCACATCGGACGATATCGCTGCTATCGCCGCATCAGGTGAAGTTTTCCCGGCGTATCTGTATTTCCCGCCCGGAACTCCCATCGAAATGCCAGCGGATGCGAACTTGAGCGATCTGGTGAATGCCCAGATAGCGTTGTCGCCAGGCACAATAGCGACGGGGGCGCAACTCACTGCATTCAATGATCAGGTCGGATCATGGCTTAGTTGTGCCGAGATAGCCCCGAATCCAGCAAAGGGCGATTCTACTGCGTTCTATGCCCCGGTGGGGATAGTTGGGAGTCAGATCCGTTTCGGTAATGGGCAGTTATTGCCCGTATCGCAGGTCGTGGAGAATTATAATAATGGCGTGTATGATCAGTATCCCGAAGTGAAAGAGCAAGTCGAAACTTGGGTGGGGAGATATTCGGGTTATCTAGCGCAGGGGCTCACGACTGATCCCGGAACCGGAATTACTGTGCGCGATCCGGTGACGACACTGCCGCTAGAAGAAGTCAAAAGCGTGATGAACTTGTCGGGAACCCAGTTATCGCAGTTGAATTCGATTATGGCGGGTCGGAATGCTTACACTCTCGGCGGCGGGTCAGTGCCTTCCACGTCAACTTCATCCGGTTCATCTGGATCAACTACGACTCAATTATCGTCCGCACAGAAGACCGCCACAACGCTGATAAGCTCTCTTGGTATCGGGGCGTCAGTGACACCGTTGGCCACTGGTGGAGTTTCGGTTGGGTCATCTGGTTCCGGGTCCGGCTCTGGGTCATCTTCTGCATCGAGGCAAACATCTGGGAACTATGGCCCGAAAGGATCTGCTACCGGGGTTAGTATGTCCAGCGGACTTGTAGGGTGGTAGGATGGTCGTAATAGGCGGATCATCGGGTATAGGGACCGAGGTTCTTTCAACCGGAGCCTCGGCCAACACTGCGTATAGCAGTCTCTACTCCCAAAATGCTATACTCCAGGGCTACAATGCCATAATGCAAGGTCAGCCTGCCGGATCTCAAAGCGCCACTAATATCCAGTCGTTCACCAAGACCTCGGCGCTTGGAAACCTGCCGGTCGCGACATATTCGCATTCCGGGGAGTATGCTTCGGACTGGCTTAACAAACAGTCAACGAATGCTAGCAGAGCCAGCGTTCTTTATCCAGATCCTTCTGTCGGGCAATCTCTGATACAGACGATAAACAGCCCCACTGCTACCGCAGCCGAGAAAACGCAGGCCTCGAAGGATTATACGACGTGGCAGCAGGAAGTGGTGGACTATCTGAAGAACGGGGGGTACGCCAAACAACAGATGCTAGCTGAGGTCATCTCGGCTCATTCCACGGAAAATTGGGCCAATTCTTCTGTTAGGGTATATGTTGATGGTAAGTGGCAAACACTACCGGATGCTTATCAGAGTACATACGGTGGAGATCCTTATTACGATGCCACCAGTAAATCATTTCTGGAGGCGTCGCTGGCAGGAGATGCGCAACTTGCTGCCGAGGCGCAGGCGCACAAAGACAGCCTTGCGGCCAAAGCGACCAGTGTAGCAAAATCTCTGTGCTCGTCGTGCGGTCTCACCGGGGACTTCGGGGTCGAGGCCACGCCTACGCAGTCGGGAGATGTTGTCACCCCGGATGATATTGCATTGGTCGGCCCCGACGGGCAGGTGGCCGCGCCATCCGGGTCAACTGGGTTGGGTCAATACCTCAACACCAAAACTCTCCTACTTGCCATCGTAGCTATCGGTGCGCTATATCTGATATTCAGCGTGCTTGGAGGAGGGGAGGGAGAATAACGTGGTCGATTTCAATTATTCCAAGGTTGCGCAGGCGAATACGGCCAGGGAGCTGCTAGGCTACACGTCGTCTGCTCCAACCACGTCAGCTTCCTCGCCCTCAAGTCAGTCTTCCGCGCAGTCGCGGCAATCCCCCCAGAGCATCTCAAATACCTTCGCTCCGTCCACCGCGTCGTATGGTGGCGATACAAATATCAATATCACCCCACAGTACGAGACGGCTGCTCCATCTGGTAGCTCCGGTGCTGGGGTTTTTGGGAGCATATCTCCGACCATGGTAGCCATCGCCGGAGGGGCAATTCTCATCGCATTGACTGTATTGGTGGTGATGATGAATGACTGAGGAGAGCGCGGTACTCCGGAAAATAGATTCTCAGATGGATAAACAGGATGAGAAGCTCGACAAGATCAATGAGCGCGTCGCCAAGATGGAAAAGAATAGTGAATTATTCTGCTGCTTCGTTGAGAAGTTCACCGAAATATACCCACAGATAATAGAGGATCACGCTAGGCTGAACGAATCGTGTAGTAGCGGGGACCGAACCAGAGACAACTTTTACAATTTCATCGACCAGGATTATTCACCATTTAAGCGCAGGTCGTCTGTTGCATACTCGGTGATTTTGGTTGTGCTTGCGTTGGTTCTCTCTGATCATGCTGAGTTATTGCCTATAATAAAGGGGTTAATATAAATGGGTGTCCAAGACCTCGCCCTGATCGCCGGGGCAGCGGTGGCAGGGTATTTCGTCCTCACTGAAACTAACATGATATCTACGATACCCGCGCAGCCCACTGGGGCGACTCTTGGGAATTCCATTGCGGCGAATGGGCCGGTGAACATTTCTTACGAACCCTGGTCATCGAATGCGGTTGGTTGGCTCCGGAAGATGGGTTACACATCTGACCTACTTGGAGACAGCGAACGGCCAACGGCGGCCACAATGCAATCAGTATTAAATACTCATCCGACTATATTATATTGGCTAATGCACGGATCATTTACTGGTGTGGAACCGTGGGGGTGCCCATCAGATGACCCGACCACGGACTTCCCGGAAAATCAATGCCTGACAGCGAAAAAAGTAGCATCATCGCTGCCTACTGGAACAAAGGGGAAAATGGCATTCCTGGGATCATGCGAGATGTTCCGATGTGATGAGGCCAGTGAAAAGCTAACTGCTGTCACTTATGGGAATATCCGGGATATAATGCTCAACTCATATGAAGTCGTTATCGGGTATAATCGCATGTCGGAAATGGGGAGAGCATGGCGACATTCATTGGACTGGCAAGATGATTTCTTCCGTTCGCTCGCATCGGGTGCTACGGTGGGGGCAGCATACAATTATGCGCAGGGGAGAGCATGGGCCGGAACTGCCGTAGATTATAATGGCAATTCTATTCAAATGGATTTGGCGGATCACATTAAAATAAAGGGAAATTCGGATGTAAGGTTGGTGGTTTAACATGGGATCATCTTTGTGGGGAACCAATAATATTTATCAGAGTTTAAGCACGTTCCTGAGCACCGCTGCCCCATCGGGGGCAGCAACCTTCGCCTTGACTCCAAGCGACTTCCAGATGGTCCTACTGGCAGATAAATATCCGGTTTGGATTCCATCGTCATGGACATATAGTAAAGTGAATAATTATTGGGTCAGGATCACGGTAGAGGGCGCTACGAACACCGGTGCAGATTATTATCAGGGTGTGAAAGTGGACCATCCTGTTGGTGCGACATGGCAGACTATGGATGGACAGGTGTACTTGGTGCCGCAGGGCGGGGCGCTTTCCCCCTTGGTGACGGAACCAGTTACCTCCTTGACGGGGGCAACTGAGTACACCGCTGCGGATGTTGAGGCGGCCAGAAAGAAGTACTGGACGAGTGAAATGGTCGACCTCGAAACGGCTGCAATAGTTACCGTCGCCGGGAAGGGAAATAAGGAAGACTATGTTGAAGTCCAGCCGAGCGTAATTGATCGGGTCAGGGAGTGGGTCTCTGAGAAGTTAGGAATAACTACGACCACAAAGATATTGGGCGCGGTGGTTCTAATTCTCTTATTGATAGTAGTGACAGGAGTGGTGATGTAATTGACAGTTGACGCAGACGGAAATCCTATATATTACATTAAGCTCAATGAGTTCAGCTTATCGAGCGACAAGTACGATATTGAGCTTGTCTTGCTTGACAAATATAGTAATCGAGTAGAGAAGCGGAGCCTTGAGTTAAGCCGATCTCTGAATGACAATGGGATCGCGGTACAGATAGGGAACGAAGCGTTGTCGATGCTTTCTGCACACGGGTACCCGGTATTTAGTTTTTCAGTCTCCCCAAATATATCTGATTCATCGTATGCGTATATATCTGGCGGGTGGAACGAAGCGCAGGCTAAAATCGTGGCGGCCACTAATGCAATATCCAAGTCGCATACGAGCGCCACTA
>JAQTTS010000008.1 GCA_028710655.1 Dehalococcoidales bacterium | reverse complement strand
GATACTGTCCCGCTGGCTCAAAATGGGTTTCTTTGTCGGCGGCCACCAGATGCCGAATTCCCGATCGTTAAATTTAAAGGTTTGCTGGTCGGGGTCTTTCGTATCGTAGTACTGGCTCTGCCAATAGTGAAAGATGGCTATGTTACTCTGGGTCAGAAAGCCGCTGGCGTATCTCGGATGCTTGAGCAACTGGAAGTGATTTTCCCCTGAGAGGATAAAAGATTCCCATTGCCTGTAGTCTTTATGGTTTTTATCGACATTGACGACCACGTAATACAGCTTGCCAAAAAGTACTTCGTTCAGCTTCCAGCAGTGCGGGCTATAATGTAGCCCCCTCAAAACTCCGTAACTGGAATAGCTGATGTCCTCCTCTAAGAAGTCGGGCACCTGCGGAAAATTCTTCTTGAACCACTCCTCGTTGTATATCATGGCATATTCCCCGCGGTAGTCGTAATCGACATCGGGTTTTATCAACCATACGTCAGGCAGTTTGGTCGCTGTTATCTGCATGAGTTTTCTCCTCCTTGTTCCGTAGCCACAGCCAGGTATGCCGCAATCCGTTTTCCAGACCGGTCATCGGCATATAATGGAGTTTTTTCTTGGCCAGAGATATATCCAGTACCCTCCTGGGACACCCGGCAGGTTTCGTAGTATCGAAGACATAGTTAAAGGGGATGAACTGCTGCAACGTCTGGACAATCTCTTTGACCGAATATCCCCGACCGCTGCCAAGGTTAAGCACTTCTCCGTCAGTACCATAGTACAGGGCAAGAATGATACCTTCAGCAACATCGCGGCTGTAAACGACATCACGAACGGCACTGCCCTCTCCCCATACTACTACCGGATTATCTCCCCGTTTGATTTTACTCAAAAGTGCTGGCACCAGCATGGCATCAGGGCCGAAATCATCGAACGGACCGTAGACATTGGCCGGCCTGACTATCGAAAAGTTGGAGAGACCGTACTGTTCCCTGTAGGCCTGTATCTGCAACTCACCCATCCTTTTGGCCCAGCCCGGATAGAAATCCAGCGGCTGCCCTTTCCACGAATCAGCCTCTTTAAAAATATCGCCGCATTCGCTGCTGTATGCACCGATGGAGCTGGTCCAGACCACTTTTTCTGTCGACATCTCACGGCAGGCCTCCAGCATGTTTACAGTTAGCATCAGTATCGGTACCATGAGGTCGGCCGGACGCTTGCGTGTTTTTTCTATCGAACCCTTAACACCAGCCAGATGAATAACATAGTCGATTCCCGATACTATCATTTTGCAGTTGTAATAATCCCTCAAATCGAGCGTTACATGCTTTGCCGGCCAGTCACTAGGAACAGAATCCAGGGATACGGTTCCCAGTATCGCTCCGCTTCCGGCCAAAATATCCACTACTTGCTTTCCTATCATGCCGGTGGCGCCGGTTATCAAAATGCTTTTCCCTCTGAAACTGCTCAATATCTTCTGTTCTATCATCCCCTTCTCCTATTCTAAAATGAAATAAGATACCCTTGACGCATAGCGATACCGCTTTATCCTGATTTTATCAATATTGAACGCTTTTTTAAGTGCCGTGGTTTCACCCGGGGAATCACGGTCATTCAGTTCATCGAAGGCCAGTATGCTGCCACTCATCAGATATGGTTTTATATAATCAAGGCATTTCCGTGTAGGCTCATACATATCGAAATCGAAATAGGCCAGAGCGATAATCGTCTCCGGGTGCTGATGCAGATAGGTATTTACCGTGCCAGGAATAGGAGACGTAAATTGCTGCGGCTTATCTATCACATCGCCAACATGTATTTCGTATTTCCTGACATGGGATATTGGATTATCCTGTTCCTGGTATTCCATAATCTTCGCCAGGTATTTGGGATAGTCTTCAACCGTGGCAAAATCCTCTCTCTTGAAGATATTCGTATCGTTATCCCCTATGCTCGGTGGGCCGCTGAAAGTATCGAAGCCGACTATCTTCCTGTGACGGTTGAAGGGTTCGTATATACCCCTGAGAGCAGCGAACACGGACATATTCTGCCCCCAGCGGGTGCCCAGATCCATGATAATACCCTGTAAATCCAGTATTTGCCGATAAAGGTAGTCCAGATAAAGAATTCTAGACAGGTTCTTGGAATTCAAGAAGAGCCCCAGATTCTGCATTACTTCCTCGTCAGGGATAGGGCATTCCCTGAAGGTTTTAACAAAATCCGACCTGATCTGCTGTTCATGAGAACTGGCGTATAGTTCTTTCATCAATCCCCCCTGACGATAGCCGGAATCGGCTTGGTATTTTCCCAGACCATAACCCACCCCCAGTAGCGTACCCGTCCGCGCACCAGGTTGTAATATCCATCTTCCCGTTCCACCAGCCTGACCGGTTTCAGCTTGTGCCCTGCAATAATTTCTCTTGCAATATCCATAGGGCCGGGGCACAGGTTGAATCTGTTTTTTTGTGCCTCTTCCAGAGTCGTGTAGATAGGATGGGAATCGTCCACATCGTAGTTAAGCACCCTGATCCTGTCAGTCGGCACCAGTTTGATTTCCGGGGTGAAGGTATTATCAATTAATTTTATGTCGCTATCGGATAAGGTAAAGTCTGCGGCCTCGGCATTCTTCTGCGTATGCTGGAAGCTCATACTCTGCGGTATGGTAACAACGGTTGGATGAGATATTATCCAGTTGAGTATAATCTGGTGTACGGTCTTGTCGTAATCGCTGGCTATGCTTTTAAGTATCTGCCTCTCCATTTCGGAGAACAGCATGTTACCCTGGTCGAAAGGACTGTAGGCAATAACGGTAACTTGACGCTCTTCGCTTGTTGGTATGAACGAGCTTTCGGCATCGCGATCTATCAGGTTATACTCTATCTGATTGGAGACCAGCTTTTCGAATGTAAGTCCGCTCCACAACTGGTATTGCTCGCTGTTAAAATTGCCGACACCGATATACCTGGCCTTGCCCTGCCTCAGTATTTTTTCAAGTGTATGCAGTACCTCGAGTATGTGTGCATTGGGGTTGGGCCAGTGCACCTGGTAGAGGTCGACGTATTCGGTTTTCAAACGGCACAGGCTTCCTTCCAGTGATTGCATTATTTCGTCATACGAACAACAGGAAGGCTTGAATTTGGTACTCAGAAAAACCTTGTCCCGAATGCCCCTTATAGCCTTCCCCACTATTCTCTCGGTATTTCCGGCTTCATAGTTTTCGGCCATATCCAGAAAGGTCATGCCAAGCTCGATGCCGCAGCGCAAAACATCTATACGCTGCTGGATACTTTTGGGTGTCGCCGCGGCACTGCTCCCAGCTCCCCTTGTTCCCTGTCCGATGGCCGGTATTTTTTCGCCGGTGTTCGCCAGTTGCTTGTAAATCAAAATTCCTCCGCTTCCAATCCACCAATATCGAAATTGGTGTGCTTTGCTTTATCGCCAGCTATGTCCATGATTCTATTCTTCATATGATTGCGGATCCCGTTGAGTTGATGCGAGAATTTCAGATACTCCAGATACCTGTCGGGTTCCTGTTGCATCTTGTCTTTCAGATACCAGATATGAACATTCGCCTGTGCCAGTATTATAACTGTAATTATCAGTTCTGTCGGATTTTCTATATCCAGTTCCCCGAGAAGCATTTCTATGTCATCGGAAATCTGCTCTATTTCCTGTTTCATAATATACTTGTATTCAGGTTTCAGCAGCATCTTTATGCGGTCGATAGTCAATCGATCCAGTAACTCGGCCAGCGGCGGATTGTATTGTCTCTCATTCATTTCGGCCTCCAGACTATTATAGTGTAAACATCATGGTACAGGCTTCCGAAGGTACGCTGTACCTTGATGAAATCTATCTTTCCCTCTTTCGCTAATTCTAATAAATAAGGAACGAAACCCTGGGTGTAGCCCCGCTTCCGGTGTAATCTGATTGCCATATAGTCGAAGAGTTTGTCTTCATCGTAGATTTCCAGTGTCGGCTCCAGATGAACGCATATTTTCGGTTTGTTGCGTATCAGAAACCGGACAAAATCCTCGTACTTTCCCGGAATCTGTTCGACAGCCCCGATAGTCAGAACGGCACTGCCGGGATTCAGCTTGAGACTTCCTTTCGGGTTGGTCATATCGAAGTAAATCCAGTTGATATCCCAGTCGTACTTTTGGCGTATGGCTTCCAACAGTCGCATGGATGAGTTGACGTAATCCAGCCCGAAGTACTTCTTATGCGGATACATCTGTGCCAGATTCACCAGATTCCAGCCGGTGCCGCACCCGAACTCATAGATACTGTCACAGTCAGACAGATATTCATTTGCCAGCCAGCACCTCAGTACCGACAGACAATCTTCCTCGAAGTCGGCACCAAGCGGTATTATATAGTTTTCGAACAGCCTCTTAATCCATCTGGGATGAATATACTTCGGTATCAGGGTGGACAGATCCCCGTTTTGGGCTACAAAGTCATTGTAATTCTCCATCCAACCCTGTTCCCAGACCGCCTGTCTCTCTCTCCCCCCAACCACCTGTTTGTCACTGTCTATTTGCTTTAAAATACTTGCTATCAGCGTGTCGCGTTCCTGTTGTTCAATCACCTTGTATCTGAAATCATGCTGTTGGATGATCCCGCCGCAGCTTTCCGTAATATCTTTTACCGTAGTTCCGAACATCCGTGCGAAATCTTCTATGGTTATATCCCGGTAGGGCAGGGAATAATCCGTGTACTTACCATATGAGTAAGGGGGATTCTCTTTCCCCAGCCTGATATATACCGGTTTGTTGCTGGTATAGGACAGGTCGGCAGTCTCTACCGCTTCTTTATCATTGGCCGGAGTAAGTATCTGTATACCGAGTATTTCCATAATGGTTTTGTCATATGTAGCATGATGGGTTGGTCCGTCGCTGCCATAGGTCAATCCGGAACCGGCTCCTATAATTACCACTGGCAATCCCATCTGACAAATATCCACCCGTATCTGGTCATAGCAACGCTGCGTAATAAAAGAAGCGATGCCATAGATAAAGACTTTCTTGCCGGAGAGTGCCAGCCCGGCTGCCACGCTTATCGCATTCTGCTCTGCCACTCCTACATTGATAAATTGCTGCAAATACAGATTGTTTCTGAACTGCTGCAGGGATCGGGCTCCCATATCCGCCGTCAGCAGTACAACGTTCCCGTCTTTCTGTGCTATCTCGTACAGCCTGTTAAAGAAAGCGTCACGGATATCCACTATTCAAGCTCCCTTCTGGCAAGTTCCAGTTCCCCGGCGTCAGGTATCCGGTGATGCCATTCGACTTTATCTTCCATAAAAGATACTCCCTTACCCTTGATAGTATGAGCAATTACGGCCAGCGGTTTTCCTTTATTTTTTTTCATTGCTTCGATTAGCTGTTCAGGGTCATGACCCTGAACGTTAACGACATCCCATCCGAATGCCCGCCATTTGTCCCCCAGCCATGATAGATCCAGACAGTCCGCCAAAAAGTCGGTACTGCAGAGCCTGTTTTCGTCTATGATGGCAACCAGTTTGTTGAGTTTATGGTGTCCGGCAAACATGGCAGCCTCCCAGACCGAACCCTCATGGCACTCGCCGTCACCCATAAGAACGAAAGTTCGAAAGTCTTTTTCGTCCATTTTGGACGCCAAGGCCATGCCGGCACCGATACCGAGCCCGTGACCTAAAGAGCCGGTACTGGCATCTATACCGGGGATACCTGTATGCGGATGTCCTTCGAGCCGACTGCCTTCCCTGTTAAAGGACTTCAGCTCGTCTTTGGAGAAAAAACCGAGGTCAGCCAGTATGGCATATAAAGCTGCACAGGCGTGCCCTTTGCTCAGTATGAAGCGATCACGGTCTGCCCACCTGGGATTTTTGGCATTGAAACGCAGGATACCCCCATAATAGAGGGACACCAGAATTTCGATGCAGGAGAAGGATCCCCCGATATGCCCCTTGCCGGCAGCGGCGATCATCTCTAAAACCTGTCGTCTTATCTGTCTGGCCTTCAGTTCCAGCTCACCATTTTTCACTATTTTCACCATTATTCATCGGTATACAGATCTGCTATTTCAACTATTATCGTCGAATAAAGGCTGTTGAGGGCTTCAGTATAAGCCGGCAATACCTCATTGGCCTGCGTTAATCTTACCACCCCGATATTGTTCAGCATGAGTTTCAACGCCTCGGTGTGATCCTGGCAATGCTGGGGGCCGGGATTCAGCGGGTGGGTACTGCCTATCATGGTGCGAATTATTACTCTGGGGATAAACTGTCCGCAACTCATTTCCTCAATTTTATCCAGATGGTTTACCAATTGGTTCATGGCTAGAATCAGAAAATCCATTCGGGGGAAAATAGATATCGGGATAAAACCCTCCAGTGCCAGTCCGGTACAGAACCCGAGCTGCATTTCTTCGGCCACCGGTAATTCGATTCTCTGTTCCATCGACACTTCGGCTTCCTCAAGGGTATTGAACATGGCATGACCCGGATATCTGACGCTCTGACCCACAAACAGGGCTTTATCCTGCCTGGCAAGCAGTGCCATGGATTTGATTATTTCATCCCTGTAAGTGCTCATTTGAAAGTTACCCACTGGCCGCAGTTTATATGGGGGAACCCGCGACTATAACGATAGTATAGAATATCGCCTGTAGCAGGTGATTTGTCATACCATTCCATTCGAACATATAGCTCACCAACTGGGAGTAAATCCCTTTTTGAGTCCCCCCAGGTCTCAGGAGTTGGGGAGTTGGTACTCAGTCCATTGTCTTCTATGACAAACGTAATAGGCAACTTGAAATTAATGGCATATTGAGTGCACTCCTGAAAGATACCGGTACGGGCTGCCATATCGCCCACAAAACAATATACCTTGCGTTTCTCTCCCTTTCTTTTTATGGACATGGCCACCCCGATCGCTATAGGCAAGCAGCCACCGACGATGGAAGACGAGAAGAATCGATGTTCGGCATTCATAATGTGCATACTGCGTCCGCCTATTATTTCAGCCTTCAGCCACTCCGGCTCTATTCCTTTCAACAAGGCGTGATAGTGGCTTCTGTGCGTACTGAAACACCAGTCCTCCGGTTTGATCTTCTCGAATATCTTGAGAAGCGGTTTTTCATTGCCGCGTGACAGGTGAACCGGCGCCCTGATTTTTCCGGCCAGAAACAGTTCCTTTATATCGTCCTCGAAAGCAATAAGCTCTTTTTCGGTCATACCCTCTCCCTCCAGTAATCTAGCATATCCGGCAGGGTCTGCCCCAAAAAAGAGAACTGAGGAGACCATGTAGTCAGTTGCCGAAATTTGGAATCATCAGCCAGTTGCCGGGTAACATCGGCTGGACGTAGTAAGCTGGAATCCATCTTTATTTGGGGAAATTCTATGTTGCTTATATCAACGAGGGATCTCAATACCTCTTCCAGGCTCATTACTTCATCGCCAGCAATATTGTAGGTTTCACCGGGTCGACCTTTCTGCAAGAGACTCCAGTAAGCTATAACCGTATCCCTTACATCCATATAGGTTCTTATCGAATCCAGATTACCTGACAGAATCTCCGGGGGCTGTAAACCCTTTTCCACGCGGGCTATCTGCCTGGCAAAAGAGGATACGGCAAAGTAAGGATCCCTTCTGGGTCCTTCATGTGCAAACGCTCGGCTAATTACAGTATTCATACCATAGGCTTCCCAGTACATGTACCCCAGTCTGGTTTCGGCCACCTTGCTTACTGCATAGGGGGATACCGGATTGAGCGGAGTATCCTCGGTCATAGCCGTTTCGCACCGTCCGTATTCCTCCGGTGAGCCGCATATAAGGATCCATGGATTGTAATAATCTCCGTGTCCTTTGATAATTCTGACCGCTTCCAGAAGATTGGATGTACCGATGACATTTGTCATCAGCGTGTCGGTCGGCACGGAGTAGCTGTAGGGAACCAGGCTCTGGGCTGCCAGGTGAAATATTAAGTCAGGAAGTATAGTTCCGATGATTTTCTGGATGGATACCATGTCTCTCAAATCCCCGTCAACAAGATGGATGCGGTCTTCTACATGCCGGATGTTGTCCATGGGGCTGCGCCAGCGCTTCAGTCCGTATATCTCAACATCAGGCCTGTTTTCCAGTATGTAATCCGCCAAGTGCGAGCCAACAAAACCGGTAATACCCGTGATAAACACTTTTTTCATAGTTTCAGTATTTTCCTCCTTACCTCTCTCAAACTGTAATCGTTAGGTATCCTTTCAATTCTTTTTCTTCTGCTTAATTCATCCTCAGCAATTATGTGCATCTCCTTTTTGCGTATCGGATGCGGCAGCAAAAATACCGGTGCCTGGGTATCGACCATATATCTCACTCCCAACCCTTCGATTCGTTCCGCCATCTCGGCTTCCAGTCCTGTATGCCTGGCATCGATATCTTCCTGCAATCCATTTACGTCAAGAAGGAGTTCGAGCGATACGCTGTCGTTACGGCCTCCCCACCACCATTTGGCACCGCTCAGATTCTCGTACAATCCCTCTTCCAGCTTCCTGTTCATAATCCACCCCAGCCTCCAGTCGGGGGGATAGGTGGTAGGCCATCTCGGGTGAAAGGGTTGCTTCCAGATCGACAGCAGGTTGGTATCGGACGGCTTGTCGTATCCCTCCGTGATATCTATATCCAGGGGCGGCGTACTTTCGTCATAGGTGAATACCTCATCGCCAGCCCTGACCGTTATGGTTACGGGCGGAGCCCCTGTCCATGTCGACCTGCCGGCAGCAGTCAGGCGATCGAGTATCGGCCCGCTTATCATCAGGTCGGGTCCGTACTTTTCATATATCTGCCAGTGCCTCCACAGGCACTTCGGATGCGGATAGATATAGTCGGCCATAAAGTATATCAGCTCCCCGCGGGAGTGCGTCAATCCGGTGTTGTTGGCCACGGCAGTCTGCGAGTATTCGCTGATCCATCGCGGCGGCAGGTGTGTAAACTGAAAGGCACCGCCTACAAGTTCTTTTACCATATCCTTGCGGAGCCCGTAGAGGTCGTCAACCAGTACCCACTCGAAATCATGAAAGGTCTGGGCTTTCAGAGCGTCCACCATAGTATCGATATAGCCGGGCTTCCATGTTATGGTCAATACTGTAATCTTAGGCATGTCCTCAGAGCTTCGGCGACAGCCCCTTGATTGTCACCTGGGTAGTCGTTTCATGGGCGCATATTATGCTTGTATCGCAGATGCACTTGTAACCTAATGATCTGGCATTCGCACTAAATTCAAAATCTTCCGACCGCCCCGAACCGGGCGGTTCGCTGGCAGCGGTTAAAGTCCACTTGAAGAATTCCTTGATACCCGAGTTAAGCATACGTTCGAATACGGAAGTGTGCACAAGCAAACAGCCTGCCGGCACATAATCGCATTCTATCAGGCTGCCGGGTGTGTAATGAGTTATCGGTTGCTTGGTAATTTTCTTATCCGGTCCGATACTTTCGTTGCAGATGACCGGCAAATATTCCGCGGCATCACCCGTCCAGGTAGGGTACTTCTGAAAATAAAGCCCGGAGACAATCGGCAACTTATGCGACATCAATCTGGTAATCGTTTCACGCGGAGCCACCACATCGGCGTCCAGAAAGAACAGCCACTGAATGCCGCGGTTGAGGCACTCGTAGGCAGCGCGGTTTCTGGCCGCATCGAAGGGGAAGCCGGAAAGCCTCATGGGAAGCCAGGTGGCTGGTTTCTCCATGGCACACAGGGATAACGCCCATTCCCAGGAAACGCCCATGGGCGGGAAAAGAACAGCAGTCATGCAGGAGTTGTCTTTTTGTCTGGCTATGTCCCATGACATCATGGTTTGATTCCCTCCAGTATATTGGTTTGTTCAAGTATCAGTTTGTTGTCCTTTACGAACACGGAAAAGTAAGCCGACGGGGAGCCGGAGATTATCTGGCACTGCCTGGCCAGACGTGCCGGTATATGCAGATAACTGTGCCCGCTGGGCCTGAAATAGCACTGCACAACCGAATCAGGCACAGTTAACGGTAGAGTGGTCGGGGTGTCTATTTTTTCATCTTGTATCACTTGCTACATTTTACGGGCAAAATCAGCCAGCGTCAAGGGATATTCAAGGCTGAAGTGGGAATTTATGGCAAAAATTATTGACAGTCTGGACAGTTATTTGCCCGAAACGTGGCGTCAGAAAATTATATCCCCGTCAAGGAGGTATTTCGTGACTATCTGTTCTGTATATATGCCAGCAAAGGCATAATTGGCGTCTACTACCAGAGAGACGATATCCGTAAGAGCCTTGGGGCTTTCGCCGGCCAATGTTAAATCCACTATGTCGTATTTTCTGACCGTGTTTGTCGTACTACCTCCGGCATAAACGTAGCTGCCGTTTACGTCTATAGCTCTGATACTTCCGCCGTAAGAGGTGCTTTCGCCGACAAAGGACATATCCACTTCGGCGTACTTTCTGACTTTGTTCGTAGTAGACCCACCGACATAAACGTAAGTGCCGTCTACGGCTATAGCATTAATATCTCCACCGTAGCTGACACTTTCATCGGCCAGGGACATATCCGATATGTTGTATTTCCTGACCGTCCGTGTTGTAGCCCCACCGGCATAAACGTAGCTGCCGTTTACGGCTATAGCATTAATAGTTCCCCCGTAGCTTGGGCTTTCGCCTGCCAGGGACATATCCGATATGTTGTATTTCCTGACCGTCTGTGTCGTACCCCCACCGGCATAAAAGTAAGTGCCGTTTGAGACTATAGCAACGATAGTTCCCCCGTAGCTTGGGCTTTCGCCTGCCAAGGACATATCCGATATGTTGTATTTCCTGACCGTCTGTGGCCCCCCTCCGGCATAGGCGTAGGTGCCGTCTGCGGCTACAGCATTAATAGTTCCCCCGTAATCGGGGCTTTCAGCCACCAGAGATAAAGTCGCCTTGCTGTATTTTCTGATCGTCTGCGTCGTATAACCGCCGGCATAGACGTAATCGTCGTCTATAGTGATGCTGTTGAGGTTTCCACCATAAGCAAGGCTACCTCTCATCAGTAGCAGCCCCACCGGTGCCAGAGACCTCTCTGACGGATCGACTCCGACCCCGGAACCCTCCAGTACCTTACCAGAGGTCCACTGCATCTGGTCAACGCCTATCCTGCCGGTAAAACCGCCGCCTCCCCCTCTGGAAATAGAACCTGCCATAAAATCAATCTCTCCTATCCGTTTTGTTCGAAGAAATAGACGACACCCTCTCCGTTGACCGAAGAGTCTATCCATACCAGATTGGTGTTATTTACATTCAGGGTTATTCCGAAGTCAGCGCTGACACGGTTGATATGGGTCTCGGTGTTTGCCTTGGAATTTCCAAAATATATATACCCCGTGTTGGTGGATAGTGCCAGAATCGCTAAGGCAAAGCCGTCCGGGACTTCCAGGTCGGGGAGCTGTTCGGCGGTTCCGGCAGCAGCCACCGTCTTGGTAGCATTAGTCCAGGCCGGCTTGTTGGATAGTGTCCTGTAAGCGCGAATAACGAAAACAGAGGTATTGTCGGGATTGATGTCAAAATCGGTTTGAGTAGTAAGCGAGGTACGGTCATTGGAGATTATCCTCCTTACCTGCCCGACACCGTTGCCATCGACAATGGCCACTTCATAACCGGCCCAGATGTTGGTAGCCCAGGATTTCCCCTGATATATCAGCTTGTTTTTGCTGCCGTAGGTTGCCGTTCCCCATTCCATGACGGCATGTGGCAGGGGTGTACTTACCGTTATCTGGGTGGCAGTCGTCCCGTTTTGGGTAATGACCTGCGTAGGTTGGCTTTTTACGAGGTCGTATATGTCTCTGGTAACACCGACCAGTGTATTGGTAACTTCAATCAGTGAATTGGTGGCATCAATTAACTGGGGAACGCCGGTTTCCGGCTGTATTACCCCTCCACTCAATATGGATATGAGGGTATCCAGACGGTCAGTTATTACTTCAAGCTGCGTCCAGGGGGCATCCCTGGGAGTGGAAGGCGAAGGCGGGGGATTGAATTTGTCTACCATAGACCACCCCCACCTTAAATCATTTCATACTGTGCTGTAATAACGCATCCGGTGGCAGTAGCGGTAGCCACAATATAAGCGGATCCGAGAACCTGCACATCCTTAAGCTGCTGTTCGGCCAAAACAGTGGTCTGTCCTGATTGAACAGTGATTTGTTGTCTTATCTTGCCGCTCAAAACATTGGTAGCGAAGTCTTCCTGCGATTGGGAGGCACCGCCGGAAGCCCATTTACCCGAAATAGCCGTGAAGCAATCGTAAATCTGGATAGTTTGAGTACCCGAACTCTGGTGATCAACGGTTATGCCGACAAAGTTGGCTTTCTTGTGTTTGTTTTCCTGAAACAACAACGCCCCGGAAACATTGGCTGTTACTGATTTACTGGGCATCATTTACCTCCTAACCTGATACCTCGCGCATCTGGCTTATCTCGTCCAGGTAGAGTATGGGTTTGGGGGTTACCCCTGCCGGCAAGGCCTTACCAAAGTTCATGACGCAACGGTTGATGGAAAAGTTCATGGTCATTTTTTCATAGTCAATACCGTCATCGACCACCATTCTTAATATAATAGGCTTCAGCTTATAGACGAGATAAAGTTTAAGTATGGGATTTCTGTCGGGAGAATCACCGGGTCTTATGGCACCCAGATATTTCAGGTTGGTATCGCCTATGTTCGGATACATGCTGGGCTCATCCAGCCGGTATATCGGATAATCGGCCGGGAAGTATATCTGGACGAAATAGTTACCGGGCTTGAATCCGATCAGCATTTCGTACAGGTTGCTGGCAACGTCGGGGTACAGATTGACACCGGTATCGTTGCTCAGGTCGACATCGGTATAGCACCCCTCCTTGAGCAGATAAGAAAGCTGGTAGTTTACCTCCTGCTGCACGGCAATGCAGGCGGTCTTTCCCTTGACATGACTGAGCGTATCCGGGAAATTGTTGCTGAACTTTATCCAGTCGTTTACCAGCAGTATCTTCGGCCGGGGTTGCACTCCAGCTATATAATCAGTTGGGCGCAGTTCCAACATGAGTCACCTCCATTTACCTTTCCGCCTTGGAGACTTCGATCAGTCCTAGCGGGCGATTACATTGAGAGTGACCGTCACCCTGCCACTGATAACCCCGCTGTAAATCTCACCGAGATAGGGGTTGCCGCTTACTGCGATGCCGCTCATGTAGCCGGGAACCTGATAACCGCTCAGGAAACTGGCACCGGAAATAACCTGACTGAGATCACCGCGGCGCATCATGACCTTGACCTTATCACCACTGATGGCGACATCACCAAGATCAGTCTTCAAGCCGTATTGTTCGTAGTCGTTGTTGATTGACAAAACCCTTTCTACCGTCTGAACATTGGCAACCCTGACCCAAAGTCCGCCGCTGGTATAATTAGATTGTGCTGTCTGGCTTTCCTGAACAAGGAGGCGACCGTCAGCAAATCTGGCGACAATATCTGATGACATAATAAATTACCTCCTTAATAAAGGACAGCCGCTCCGGCTTTCAGATAATCGTATTCGCCGAAGACCAGACCGAAGGGGGCGATCTCGACATCGACATTGGAAGTACCGCTGGGAGCCGTTGCCCCTGTTGCTAAGTCAAAGTAGAAGTGGGTATAGAAACCGCCGCCCGGATGCAGGATTATCCTGCCGGGCATCGGGATGGTTTTGAACAGCTTGTTCTCTTTGTTGATCTTGCTGTATGGCTCGACATCATAGGGCATGTAGGGATACCCGTTGACGCTCCACTCAACATACATCAGGCGCGGTGCCGGTTTGTAGCTTACCAGACGATGGAAGGCTAAAACCTCTTTCTGGGTAGATACGCTGCTGGTGTATACATTGCCCGAAGAATAGCCGATGGCATATTGGGCATAGGTATGGCTGGAAGTAGTAGCCAGTGTTTGTGCCCAGCTATAGTAGGCCGGTGTAAGTGCCGAAGCAGCCTGCTTGAGATCCTGGGGGCCGAGCAAACGGAAACCGAACTGACCGGTAGCTGCCTTGAGACCGCCGAACGGCTTGGCATCAAAATAACCCTTGGCTACCTTGATAACCTCATCGTAGAATGATTTCTCGCTTTTAAGGTCGTTGCCGAGTTCGGGATCGCCGAATATAGACAGATCGTTGACCAGCATATTAAAGTCTCTGGTCCAAACATCGATATCCGAGTCGGTAAGAGCTTCCGCCTCCAGACTTCTGGCTGTTCCTGCCATGAGATTCAACTCTGTATATTGTTCCTCTGGTACTGTAGTAGCCATTTAGTCCTCCTTATTCAAAGTATAACTTGCTCTTGTTGGATTTCAGAGCCGAACTATTTCTGGTTGTCGTGGTGGTAGCCATGGTGGTGGTAGTAGCGGGAACCATACTGGCACTGGTAACATAAGTACGCTTTAATCCGGCAGTGGCAGTCGTTGGTGCGGCTGGCGGTTCTGGAAGATCGGGTATTTCTACCGGAAAATCAGGAACGGCAGGCAGACTGTCGGTTATGGTTGTCAGCATGGATGATATCTGGGGAGCCCCGGAAGGCAGCATCTCTTCGACCCTTGCAGGGTATTTGGTTGCATCCGTTAAAATATCCTTAATGTTGGTAGCCATTAAGCACCTCCCTAACCTGTAACTCTCTTTATTTGATTCTGGACGGCGCCGAAGGTGTCCATAGCCGCATTGCCGAAGCCTTCCACCATTCCAATTCCAGCATCTATTGCCTGGCCAACCCCCCTTATGAGACAATCAGGGATTGCTCCGGGGTCATCCGGCATACGATTCTTGAAATCTTCCATGTTGGCTTTTACGTCGCTGGCGAATTTATCAGCAACATCAGCGGTATTTTTGGCTAGCCTTACCGGGCCTTCAGCTATTTCTATTGCCCCATCGGCAACAGAATCGACCAGCATTTTGGGATCAGGAATACCTTTCATGCCCGCCTCCTTTAAAGCGTTATGACAACGCTCTTGCTTTAGAGGTGGGTAGCAATCTCAGGGAATAACAGAGAGGGGTAGCCTCAAGGTTATCCCTGAGTTGCTACCCCTCTCCGACTTTGCAGTCAATTATATTGTAGGTACAACCTTTTTAGTTGTCAAGCAGTTTTGCCAAAAAGTTCAAATTAAATTCCAATAATCGGCGGTAACGGCGGCGGCGGTATGGGGAAACTTATTTTGGGCCTGGCTTTCAGAGTTGCGTTTGAATTTCCGTACAGCACGGTGTTACTTTTATTAAATTGAATACAGGCCTTTACCAGTTCGTCTTCTTCAGCCGCTGCATTCTGTTCGTAACCTGTTATTTCAATATTGTAAGCATCCTGTGCTGTTTTGCCGTCAAGCAGGGCGTTGACACAGTTGATTACCGGCATCAGATTGGCAGCGGCGATTTCATCCTGCCAGGGAATCATGATAAGGTCGGCATCCAGTACCCAGGTATAATCATCGGTATAACCCATGAAGCAAGCGGCACCGTTCTGTACCAGGTCGGGTCCCAGCTTGACCCCTGTCTGGCAGGAAATCAGCTTGATAACCTTGCCATCAACCTCTTCGGGCGGGTAATTTCCCACTTCGAGCAATACTGATTCGTTCTGCCCGGTAAAGACGTCTTCAAGCCCATGCCCGACACCCAGAATTACATCGCCGAACATTAAAGTGTTGAAAAGAGGCTTGTTAGCGGCTGGACCCACAAGCTGCGGCGGACCGGTACGCGGCAGAATATAGCGAATTATAAAGCCGGACGCACTCTGTGTCGGCAAATCGAACATAGCCAGGCTAATCATTACTGTGTTACGATCCTCTTTACCCTGTTGAAGACATCTTCGTTCTGCTCCATGGCATCCGATAATTGATCCAGCGGAATGGCATTGGTTTTTCCGCCGCCCTTACGCAGGGTGACCAGCGTGGGTTTTGATCTCGGGGCATTCTTTTGAACATAGCTTTTCATGGCCTTGGAAGCATCCGCCCTTGAGGCTGCCGGGTCTCTCATGGTATTTTTCAGTTCATCCCATTCTTTAGTCATAATCATAATCCTTTATGATAGATTAACGTACACTACAGCAGAGTCTGCTGGTTGCCAGTTAGACCCATCCCAATACCAACTGTATATTTCAATTCTGACGTTATTGTTAGGCATTACAAAATTGTCATTGTACCAGAAAGAAACACCAGCACCAAGATCTAACCCATACCAATATAACTCTTTAATTGAAGTGCCGTTTGAAAAAACATTACCAGTTACCCAAACATTTTTAGTAGACGTTGATTCATTGGTGACTTGAATCTGCGTGATTACTGTATAACCTGCAGGAACATTAGTTGGAATATTAATCGATGAAAGTGCAGCCGGATTGTTTGCAATCTTAGCAATGAATATAGTTCCGCTGACGGTGGCACACACGTTTTCGGGATTTGTCCCGTCAGCATACAGTATCATCTGATATGTCCAGGTGCCGGCAACATCGATGTCTCCGCCCTGATATTCAGTGGAAAGTGTTTCATTTCGATCCATGCCTGTCCAGTCAATAGCCGGTGACAGCACTAAGTCGCCGCTGGGATCCCAGACATTGAGCTTAACCCCCATCTGGACCGTAGTACTTGATGTGTTCCTGTATTGAACACCGACTTCATAAGCATTACTACTGGTATTAACTATAGTTCCAAAAGATAGTCTTGTACTTGCTCCGTAGTTAAACCACTTGTTGAGGATGATACCGCTGTAGGTAACCACTTCCTCCTGAGCCACAAACAGAGTGCCGCTGATGGTGGCACATACATTTTCTGGATTAGTTCCGCCAGCATACAATATCATCTGGTATGTCCAGGTGCCGGCAACATCGATATCTCCGCCCTGGTATTCGGTGGAAAGCGTTTCGTTATCGTCCATTCCTGTCCAGTCAATAGCTGGTGATAGTACCAGATTACCGTTGGGATTCCAGACATTGAGCTTAACTCCCATCTGGACGGTAGCCCCGGAGGTATTCTTGTACTGAACACCGACCTCGTAGGCATTGCCGCTGGTATTGACTGTAGTTCCGAAAGATAGCTTTGTACTTGCTCCGTAGTTAAACCACTTGCTGAGGATACGACCGCTGTAGGTAACCACTTCCTCGCGTGCTATAAACAATGTGCCGCTGACGGTGGCACACACGTTTTCGGAATCAGTTCCATCGGCATACAATATCATCTGGTATGTCCAGGTACCGGCAACATCGATGTCTCCGCCCTGGTATTCGGTGGAAAGCGTTTCGTTATCGTCCATTCCTGTCCAGTCAATAGACGGCGACAGTACTAAGTCGCCGCTGGGATCCCAGACATTGAGCTTGACCCCCATCTGGACGGTAGCCCCGGAAGTATTCTTATATTGAACACCTACCTCGTAGGCATTGCCGCTGGTATTGACTGTAGTTCCGAAAGATAGCTTTGTACTTGCTCCGTAGTTAAACCACTTGCTGAGGATACGGCCACCGTAGGCAGCAGATACCTCTATAACATCATCGAAGAAATCAGAGTATATATCGGCACCCGTAATACCGGATATCTTGGCATAAAGTCCATAAGTGCTTCCGGCATCGACCGCCGAGGTTATTATAATGTCTACGGTCGTTTCGAAAGATTGCCAGTCTTCGCTGGCCGGAATACTGATGGTCTTGGTGTTATACAGTATTTCATCATGCGGATCGAACAGGCCCGCTTTCCAAATGGCAACCCTCAGAGTACCGGTTATAGCACTGCCTTTATGGTTGCCGCCTACCTTGACACGACACCTGTCTCCTACCTCCAGTTCCAGAACATTAGAAGGTGTTACCGGGGTTCCGCTGCCTTTGGCATATGATATGATGTTAAAATCTTCGACCTGCTCTGCCTGTGACGGTCCTTCTCCGGCCACAATGAATGTTGTCGACTCTTCTGCCAGCGGCGGGAAGGGGGGAATGGTAAAGCTGTCAATAGGCATGGTAGGTCCAGCGTGTATCTCTACATCCAGGGTAAATTCGCCTTCACGCACGAAACCATCTTTGAAGGTTATTTCGAAATCCCCTCCGATACCGATATTTCCTTCGCTGACCTTGGTGGCACCTATAATAGGCAGAATCTCCTGCCACCATGTTTCGGGGTAAGTAACATAGGCTACCGCCCATACCGGTGCTACATATGGTAATCCGATAAGTTTTACCTTGCCTTTAACCGTAAATGGCTCATTCGTGGCTGGGGTTTGCGGTGTATAGGTTACATCCTCTAGGGTAAACAGGAAGCCAGAGTCATCAAGCGATACGGATGAATTTGACAGACCATACGATGATTTTTTCATAGCAATCATCTCCTTGCTAGAGTCGGGTAGCAACCCATGGGAACAATAAAGAGGGGTAGCCTCAAGATTATTCCCGAGTTGCTACCCCTCTCTGACTTTCTTTTATTATTTTACCCTGTTTTCACCGGTTACTACCAGTTAAAAGGCCAGCCGGGCATAAAACGAGGTAAAGGAGGACCTTCCCACGGAAACATGGGAAGAAGATACCAGGCAGCCTGAAACGGGTTAACCGTAAAAAGCTTGGTTATATCGGTAAACTTGGTCAATTTCGCTTGCTGATTCGCCATTTCAAAACCCCGAACAATATACTACATGCCCAATTTATTTACTATGGTAAGCACGCCTTCGCCTATACCTAATGGTAAACCGTGCATAACCGCCTCTCCCCATTTTCTGGGTATCGGAACGCCAGGCCACTGCTCCTTCATCATACTGCTTAATCTCTCCGGCCACTTTACATTCCATTCCTTGGGCAGCGGCGGTCCGTCCGTTACCTTGTTAATTCCGAGTGCAGCAACATCCGGCGGCTCCGGTAAATTGATTTTCTCCGGCATAATAACCCTCTCTTATTCCTTCCACGGCCATTTCAAGCCTAATACCCGCGGTAAAGGCGGCCCGCTTTCGGGGGGCATGGGAAGAATATTATTTACAACCTGCCCGCGACCGAGCCTTTCTGTCGGTGCAGTAGAGCCTTTGCCGAATATCCTTTCGTGAAAAGATTGACGTTCCTGTTCTGTTTTTGGAGTAGCCATTGTTTTTTACCTCCACTTTACAGTTCTTCCCTGGTCTTATTGATCAGTTCAGGCTGCTCGACTATAAAACGGGGAACCGGGGGATTCGGCGGTGCCGCTGGCAGCCAGTCAGCAGGTTCCAGTTGTGTGGTAATCTTGGTAGAAGCGACCCTGGTACTGACATAAGTCAGCAAGCCGGCAATACCGGTGACCACGAAAACCATAACTAATTCACCCGGTTGAATCATGGTTAACCCCCTTACTGCTTGATAAGCGAGGACAGCATCTCCAGCATATCCCCAGGCGTTTTCTGGATTATCTTGTCGATGCGGCGCAGAATCTTTTCCATCGCCGCCAGCTTTTCAACGGGTACCCTGTTCAATTCCTGTATGAGTATGGACACCTTTTCCAAATCGGGGGCATTTCCTGAAACCCTGTCTGCCAGCACCAGTATTTCTTTGATGAGTTTCAACTGCCGGGTATCCGGTATATTCGTGAATGTCTCTGATATCTTGGAAAGCGAGGGAAGCCCCAGCTTCTTTTCAATTGTAGTAACCAATCCGTCTTCTCCCATACTACACCTCTCTTTACCAATTCTATGACGATAACACATGACAGGTCAAGGTATTTCATAAAAATTTATTTTGGGTTACAGGCAGATTACAATATGCTAACAGGTATTGACATAAACACCTGAATGTGGTATATATGGGTAGCATTTATATTACTGGGCAAGTTGATAGCAATATAACTTGTGATTCCAAATATACAGGTGCGAACAATAAAGCTGAACCAGTAATATAGATGCCGTTAATCTGGTGAAAGGAGGTAACACATAATGAAACAGCCCGCAAGGGGAGATGTTGTGCTAACAACAATTCGGTACTAAGGGGATAACCATGCCCCTGTGAAAAGAGGGAACTATCAGTTCTTAGTCTTTTTGCGGGGGAATAATTGGATAAACATATATATATTTAAGGAGAATTTCTGGTCGATGAAAAATAAAATATTAAAGATAATGGGCGTGGTTATGGCCGTAGCCATGCTGGCCAGCTTTATGGTGGCTGGGATGCCGGTTTCCGCCGTTGGCGGACCTCTTTCTTCCAACGCTTCCGTAAACAACTTCGTAAACGTAAACCTTCCGAGTACGGTTGCCGGCACCGATGTGCTTCTGCTGGCTCAAGACGGTAATACCCTGTATGCAGCCGTTTATGAACCTGCACCCGGTAGTCCTGATACAACCAACAGCTACTGGGTAAAGATGTCTACTGACGGCGGCTACACATGGAAAGATACGACGATGGATGAAGAGTGGTATGATACTGCTAACGCTACTCCCCATCTCGGCACTATCGTCGATATGGTCGTTTCGCCTGCCGGTGACGGCGTGCTCTATGTCGCTTTTTTGGGTAATGGGACTGCTGGCAGCCCTGTTATCTACAAAATTGCCGGCGAAGGCACAGGTACTATCACATCCATACGCACCATAGTCAACGAAGCTGACGATCAAGCTACGAAGCTTTTCGACATCGATGTTTACTATGATGCCACCAGCAAGGTCAACTACGTTATGGCTGCCACCGATATAGACGCTCTGGTTATCAGGGATGCAGGCTCATTCTCAGAATGGACTCCCCTGGAACTTGTTGAGTCTGGATATGGCGGAATTGGTGTTGTCGAAGCCTGCTTTGCTCCTGATTTTGCTAATTCAAGTATTATCTGGGCAATATATGATACCTACGATGGCACTGGAACTTCTGACCATCTGGCTCTGGCTTCCACTACCGGCAACGGCAACTGGAACTCTACTTATGACGAAATCGTCTTCAATAATACTGACGTAGATTATGCGGTTACCTCTGAGGGTGCTACGGCAGTAGATATTGCCTTCCCTGACA
>JAQTTS010000189.1 GCA_028710655.1 Dehalococcoidales bacterium | reverse complement strand
TTTACCACCCCAAGTGTCATCAGGCGGAGAATAAGGATACAAACAATGCACGAACAGCCACAGCAAAAACGCCTCGAATAGTATCCACCCTATCCGCCACCACCCCGGCCAGGTAATGCACAGGTAAAACACCCCCAGGATAGTACCCAGCGCCATCACCCACCACAGCAAGCCCATCCGCTCTTTACCCCGCCGCAGCATAAATGTTATCTTTTCTCTGTCGCCGGGAGTATGGATATCCCCGTCCGTATCCGCAAATCCCCACCACCACAACAGCCAGTAATATATCTTATCCATTCGTCCCCCCCGTAGTCCACCAGGTAATCAGGTACGCGATAGCAGCCCCGATGATTCCCCCTATCCCTCCCGTCGCCGCCACCTTCCCCTTACTGATGCCGTTTGCGGTTTCCAGCGTAACTATCCGCGAATCATGGTCTGTGACCTGCTCGCACACACCCTCCAGCTTTTTATCTATCCGGGTGATGGTAATATTCGTGTCGTATAAAAGTTCTGCCAGGGCGAATATACGGGCCTCGGGAGACATCCCCTCGATACGCTGCCGGAACTCCATCTTTTCATTCATCGCCGCGCCGTCATTCATCTTCACACCCGCTTTCTAATAGTATTCGCGCCATCCGGTCACTGTTGCGGTACCGGTATTTAATGCCACATTGTAATACCAGTTATTTGGTACTAACGCTATTACCGTGTTATATGTGTTCGCCGCATCGCCGAGGTACACAAAAGATTTACTTGTTGTCCCGCCCGTACTCGGTTCCGTTCGTATTGATACATAATCACCGGCAGAATCGCTTTTCAGGATGATAATAACCATCATTGGTTTGCCGTGCGTATTCCTGTAATCCGTCCCCATCGCCCTTGATGCCGTTACGTTATACTCCGCCCCGAATAACGCGGCCAGCCCATCCGCATACGCCTTGGTTGCCGCATCTCCGTCTTCTGTCGGCGTGGCAAGGGAAGTTATCTTGTTCGTATTCATGTCTAAAGGCACGCTCAAATCAAGCGCCGTATCCGTCAAATTGAATTTCGTTGTCGTCCCGATCTGCATCCACAAAGATGTCACCGCCCGCAATATCCCAAGGTTACTTATCATAAACCCGCCCGCGTCCAATGCCGCCCCTAAAGTCGGGTCCCTGTCGTTCACCAAAGCCTTCAGGTATCCCGCCAGCCCCTCCTCTATCAACTGCTCTGCCGGCGTCTCCGCCTCCACCCACCCCATCGCCACATTCAAATCTCTCAAATTCGCCGTCATTTCATCCAGCAAAGGGTAAAGCTCTCCCCACGGTATGCTCCCGTCCTCGTTCTGCATCCCCATGGTGGCCAGGTTCTTCATCAGCGCGGATATCCGTGTCCCCGGTACGCTCTTCAGCGCCGTCCGCCCGAAGCTAAAGTACATACTGTCGCTCATCGGCTTGCCCGGATAGTTCTTGAACGTCCGCGTTATCGTCCCCACGTTCCCCGTAGGCGCGTCGCCCTGCCGCCCGTCCGTCACCAAAACGTAATCATACAGCTCGCTCCCCGCGTTGCACGGTATCGATGCCCCGCCCTGCTGCGCGTTAACCTCCGCCCTGGACATTATCGCCGCCGCGATCGCCGCCGCCTGTACGTTGCTCTCCACCGTTGTCCTCACGTATGCTATTTTCGGCAGTAAGGCAAAGCTTGCCGCACTCGTCGCGCTCCCTGTGTATTCCGCCGCTGCGCCCTTCAAACTCCGTACGATGATTTTATTCGGTATCACCAAAGCGTCCCTTGTCGATTTGTTGAAGAACGAATGTCCGCTCGCCAGCGAATACTCTGCGTCATAAGTTGTCCCGCTTATTGTCGGCACGAAGACGTGCCACTTCCCATCCGCCTCCGGCCTTCTCTGGCAGCCGGTATGGAACAACAGCTTATCCACTACAGACAAACGGTCTTCATCCTCCCGGATGGTAAATGAATCCGCCGGGCAATATGTATCTATCAGGCTGTCCTCGCTGTCGAAGACAACCTCGTATGCCGTGCAATCCTCATAAACGCTTATGCCGGCGTAGCTGTATTTATACCGGTACGCGCACGCCAAATCGGAATATACGTTAAAATCCCCGCTCCCCACGTCATCCACATCTATAAAATATTCCCCCGCCTTCACCGCGGAAGAGTTATAAGCTACGGATATATAGTTGCTCGCGTCCCCGCTGTGGACGCAGTACATATCCACTTCTTCATTAATCGCTACCGCAACGTCAAATGTCACCTCGTACCAGCCCCCCAGCGCCGCTATCGTGCTCGCGTCTCCCAGCACCTTGGAGGCCAGGTTGTTACCCTCCAGGTCGTCTATCTTGAAAGTGATGTTCCCTGTCGGGCTGCCCGTCTTCTTTAACCGGAAAGATACCTTCGTGATGGTCTTATCCAGCGTCAGCCGCTGCCCCGCCGCGTCCTTTGTATCATCCAGCGCCCTCCAGCTATCGGCTGTGTTCTGGCTCACCGTCAGCTCCTCCGCCACCGGCTGCCCGTCAAGTATCTCCGTAACCAGGTCCTTCACCGTCTTTACGGATGTCGCGTGATGGTTGTAATCATCCTTCGCCTTATCTTCCTTCAGCAAGTCCGGCATCCCCATCAGGCTGACAATATACCGCAGCATCCCCGGAGCGGATTGCTTCACCGGCCCCACCACTTTCAGCGGAGCGCAGGCGGAATACTCCGCCCCCGCCGTCCCCTTGAATCCGTGGCTTATCACCGCGCTGAACCCTTTAAGCGCGATGTCGTCCAGCGCATGGTCGGAGTTCTGCAGCTCGATAACCGCCGTATGGCTGTCGTCCCTCTCCGTATGCACCAGGGAAAGTATCCGCTCATTCCCATACGTATAGCTCGTCGCCCCGCTCGTTAAGACCACTCTCTTCACCGGCGCCCGGCTCTTCATCTCCTGCGCCGCCTGTAATGTCGCTGATAGTGTTCTCATTAAATGACCTCGAAAGCAAAGGGTATCGGGGTAATAATGGCCGTTGCCCCGGACCCGTCCGTTATCGTTACCACGCCCCGCCATTTCCCCTTGGCCATGGCTGCCGCGGTAGCTCCGGCATGGTAATTATAGTAATATATCCCTGTCTCGGATTTCGTCATCGCCGCGCCGTCAACCTGCTGCGTACCGTCCGGGTCGTAAATATCCACCGTAACGCCTGTCGGGTCAACGAGTACATCCGCCTGGGTGTAAACGTAAACCCACACCTGCACGGTTGAGGTGTCGAGAAATTTCGTAACAATATCTATAGCCATGTTATCCCCCTCTGGTAAATGCTTTTGCTTTGCGGTAGAGACTGGTTAAAACTTTGCCCGTTCTATATAAGGCTGTGAAAGCCCTGGCTTTGCGGTAGAGACTGGTTAAAACCTTGCCCGTTCTATATAAGGCTGTGAACGCCCTGGCTTTACGGTAGGTTGCTGTAAATACATGAGCGTGAAGGACACGCGGCCACCAGAACGTCAATGCCCCGGCTATCCCCACGGCCCCGTTACCTACCGCCATCTTGAATAGCCACACCGCCACACCCGCAATACCTACCGCTCCGCTGCCTACGGTCTTTTTAATTAGTACGCCTAAAGCTCCCGCCGTGGTAACTGCCCCGCCAACGCTTACAAATCGTTTAAATATACTTGAGACTATGCCTGCTATTCCTACCGCTCCGCCCGTACCTATCTTGATCAACCTGTTCAATGCGCCGGATACGGATACGGCACCGCCGCCCACGCCCATTAATTGCCGGTAAATATTGGTTAATGCTCCCGCTACGCCTACAGAGCCGCTCAGACTTTTCTTGATTAATAGATTTAAAGCCCCGCCAATAGTCAGCGAACCTCCAACGCCAAGCTTTATTAAACGGTTGAGAGAACCGCTTATAACTAAATCTGATTGTAATTCACAGCCAGCTATATAAGCATCATAGCTATCACCGGAGTAACCGCTCCCGGCCGGATTCGGGAAAGAGTAGCTTGAATACATGACCGGCTTATAGCGGCGGGCGCCGGAAGACGAATCGGTGTAGTAATAGCTTTGCCCTGTATCGATAGCAAAGGCCAACCAGTAATATGTACCGCTTACAACCTCTGTATTAGCTATTGTAATTGTAGCTTCAGTATCGGCTGTGACATTAGTTGCTGTGTTGACGGCATTAAGTAAAGACCCCGGTTCTCCGGAGTCATCAGCATAGATAGCGACTTTTACAGTGCCGTTTTGGCCCGGCTTGAATTTTATCCGGGTTATATTGCCGGAATCCGTTGCCTGGAAACGCAGCATGATAACATAGCCGCCGGGCATTTGCGGCGATTCATTCGGCGGGCTTACAGTTCCTAACAGTAATTTTGTGGTACCCGTCGTATTACCCACATTCATTAACTGCCGGTAGATATTAGTTAGCGCCCCGGCTATCCCTACCGCGCCATTACCTACTAAGATTTTGTACAACCATACAACTACCCCCGCGATACCCACGGCCCCGCCGCCAACGCCTTTTTTAACCAATAGACCTAATGCTCCCGCAGTAGTGACCGCGCCTCCGGTCGCTATCTTGATTAAACGGTTAAGCGCTCCCGCGATGCCTATCGCGCCCCCGCCCGTACCTATCTTGATCAACCTGTTCAATGCGCCGGATACGGATACGGCACCGCCGCCCACGCCCATTAACTGCCGGTAGATATTAGTTAGCGCACCCGCGATCCCCACCGCCCCGCCCCCTACCGCCTGCGCCACCGCATTGCCGCCTGTAGCATAAACGCTCTCTTCAGCGTTAGCAGCCAGGGTATATGTCTGCGTCCCCGCTCCAAACTGGTCTCCTGATTTGTAGTAAATACCACCGCCGCCAGAAGAGTCATGGCTAATCGTTCCAC
>JAQTTS010000188.1 GCA_028710655.1 Dehalococcoidales bacterium | reverse complement strand
AGCCGAAAACTTGCCTGATACAGTGTTTCCCGAAATGGAAATATATGCCGAACACTATGGGATCACTATCGACGAAGCCATGCGCCGCTTTGAGATACAGGATGCCTTCGCCGGTCTGGATACCGAGCTAAGCATTAAAGAGCCAGAGACATTTGCCGGGCTGTATATTCAGCATGAGCCTGAGTTCCGCATGGTAGCCCTCTTTACCCGGGATGGTGAGGAAGCCATAAAACCGTACATCCCGGAAGGAATGTCTGAATATGTTGAAGTACGGACTGTAAAGATATCTTATCGCGAGCTTCAGAATGCTCAAAACGAGGTGTCATCTAACCTTAATAGTCTGGGAATACCAGCGGATTCGGGTATTGATGTTAAAGAAAATAAGGTCAAGTTCAATGTAACCGACATGACGCCGGTTAATGAAGCCATTAATGAAGGTGCGTTAGCGGTGCCCTATTATGTTGTTTTTATCGAAGTCGAGGGGCTGGCACAGCCTGATTAAATATGATAAACAGATGACGGCATGATGAAGCAACTTAAAGATATACAAAACGAACTGATAAAATCCTCCCAGTCATGGGTGCTGGGGGAAAGGTTTGATGCTGCTCAGTCGCGGGAGCTGCGGCGACAAGCCATTCTCCTCAATCACGCCCATTACCTGAAAAACATCCCCATCTATGAGAAAGTCGCTCATGAAGAGGGCATCGGCGACACGACTGATATCGAGACCATTAAAAGAAAGCTCATGCTTAGTGACGGCGTGTTCAAGAGCTATAACCAAGAGTGGCTGGATGCCGGTGACTTCGGCAGGATGACCCGCTGGCTGTCTAACATCTATCATGAGCGAATCAACCTGGATTGCCGGGGAGTAGGGTCTATCGATAAATGGTTAGAGCAACTCGAAAATATCGGCATCAATGTTGCCCTTAGCACGGGAACCTCCGGCACCTTTTCTTTTATCCCGAAAGATAGAGAGTGCCGGACCCTGGCGAAAACCGCCAACACCTGTTACATGGCCTCGCTCCTGGCACGCCTGAATATCGGCATGTCATCCGGTCACTTTCCGCTAAAACAGGCGATAGGATCACTGCCTCCTTCGGCTTTTATGAAGGTAATTGGTAAAGCAGGGCTGCCGGACTTCGATGCCGCCTTCCTCGGCTTCCGGCAGGGGCGGACGGGCAACCAGACGCTCATCGAGGAGATGGCGCCTTTCTTCCACCGGCACTATTTCCTCTATGATATAGATATCTCCACTACTGCCCTGCGCTGCCTGCAACGCGGCCCAAACACGGAGCAGGAGCGGCAGATGGTTGAAGAATTACAGACTGAGGTTGTCAGCCGAAAGGAAGTCAATTATCTGAAGCTCGTAGAAAACATCCGGAAGTCTATTCAGGAGGGACGGAAGGTCTTTATCTTCGGGGCGCCCTACCAGCTCAAGGAGCTGTGTGAAGTTGTGGCAGGTAATAACAAGAAACTGGAACTCCAGAAAGGCAGCCTTGTTCTCATGGGTGGTGGGTGGAAGTCATTTGCAGGCGAGGCGATAGATAGGGACACGCTCGTTGATATGCTTGCCGGTGCTTTAAATATTCCACCGCAGATGGTTCTGGAGGGATACTCGATGACGGAAATCAATACGCTCATGCTGTGCTGTGAATATGGCCGTTTCCATATCCCGCCACTTGTTGAACCGGTTATTTTTGATAAAGAGCTAAATCCTTTTGGGGGGAAAGACTTGAAGGGCGCCTTCGGCTTCCTCGACCCGCTGGCCGTCTCCTACCCCGGTTTTATCATCAGTGGCGACCAGGTTCGTTTTGTAGCCGGAGAATGCCCCTGCGGGCTTACCGGCCCGGCGATAACGGAGATAGGACGGCAGCCCGGCGGCGAGATTAAGGGCTGCGGCGGCATCATGGGCTCCATGCAAGCATAATGGTAGGTAATATGGAAAGACTATGCAGAGAGCACAATTTGCTAAATAACGATAGCGGCGTTGTTCGCATGCCGTTTCTGGTCAAGGGCAAGCTGGTGGCGCCGCCGGAAATAAGTAAGCAGCAAATAGAAGGGGCTTTCAATGAGGCTGATGAAAAAACTACTTGCGTGAAGCTGCCGGAGGCCCAGGTCGTCCGCGAGCCGGTTATCGACCGAAAATCCATGAAATATACCGGCGAATATGTTTACCAGGTCATGCCGCAGTTTACCGGGGCGGAACTTATTGAGACGGATACCGATAAATTGGCTCTGGAGCTTTATGACTTATCGGTTGAGGATATCCTCGATTACCTGGAAAAGATATTACACATTCTGCTGCAAAACAACCGGCTGGCAGTGCGTGTGCGTGAGCTTTGCCGACTGACCTCGGAATACCCGGATGCCTTCCTCAACGGCTGGTTCGCCTCTTTTCATGCGTCCTTCAGCCGTGAAGCAGCCCGGCAAATGATTGATACAGAGCTATCGTTCCAGGGAAAACCCGGGGGTAATTTCCTGAACGGCTGGGTAGAGGTGCCAGCCCACATCGCACCGGGGTGGCTCCATCTCCATGCCCGTAACCTATTTGGTGAAGACATAGCCATCGGCGGGGAACCATCAAAGTCATACGTACGCGCCATGCCCACCCGCCAGTTGCACATCACCGCCGGCAACGCCCCGGAGGTGCCGCTGGTTTCCGCCCTGCGCGCCGTGCTGACCAAATCCGCCGCTGTTATCAAGCTGCCTTACGGGGCGACTCTTACCGGGGCTTTATTCGCCCTGGCTGCCTTCGCCGCTGCCCCGGAGCACCCTATCACTAAGAACCTTTCTATGGTCTACTGGCCCGGCGGTGATGAGGGTATAGAAAATGTCCTTTTCATGCCCGGTGCCTTTGGCCGTATTGTGGTGTGGGGTAACCCGGAAACGGTAGCCTCGATACAGTCTAGAGCATTATTCACCAGGGTTATTTGCCTCAACCCGCGCTACGGTGTCAGCCTGATTGGGAGAGAAGCGTTCGGCAATTTGGAGGAAGCAGCGGTGAAATCCTCGCTGGACGTGATGCTCTATAACCAGAAGGCCTGCACATCCTCGTTGTTGCACTATATCGAAGGCACAGAGACACAGGCCGCTGAATATGCGAAAGCCCTGTGCAGGGTTCTCGGCAAGTGGGAGAAGGAGATGCCCAACTTTGTTTCTCCTGCTGCCATCGGCCAGCTCAAACGTATGAAGCGCGGCAGGTATGCTAATGCTCGGTGGTACATCAATAAACGTAGCGACGATTTCTCGTCGGGGGTCACGGTCATACCGGGTGAGTTCGATATCCTCGACCATCCCATGTGCCGACTGGTGATGGTGCGCCCGGTAGCCGGGTTGGATGAAGCGCTGAAACACATAAGCCAATATGTCTCGACTGCCGGCGTCTACCCGGAAAAACGCCAGCTTGAGCTGAGAGATAGGATACTGGCAAGAGGAGTTTCCAACGTCTTTCCGCTGGGGCAGTGCGAGCGTGTCTATGCGGGTATGCCCCATGATGGCATGAGGGTCTTGAGCGAGCTGGTGGACTGGAAGAACGGCTGATTGGTTAACAGGAGTGAAAAATGAAAAAGATGGTAAAGCTGATAGGCTTATGTTTGATTTTGATTATTACGGCTGCTTTAATGCCCGGCTGTTCCGGCACGGAGATAAAGACCACCGGAGAGCTTCCGCAGAGCCTGGATGGATTGTCCCTGACCGAAATGTGGAGCGCAGCGGCGGAGGTGACGGATATCCAGGAATCGACGGCTGAGCTTGGTTCCTTTAACCTTCGTGCGGATGAGGATGGCGGTATAGACTCGCTGTATTTTGACTTCCGGGGCAGGAACAAAGAGGGAAGTCCCTATATCTACTTCGCCGAAATGGGGAGTGGAGGCAAGATAGATATCCGGGAGAACGAATCAAAAAACTCCGTATCGCTTTCCGCACATCCGATGACGGTATTCGCCGAGATAGACAAAGCGGGGCTGGCTTCGCTGGAACCTGGCGAGGCGGGACTTTTCATGCGGATAAGTTACCAGGGGGGCGATGTGGGTTACCGGCACGCTTACACGGATATCTATCAGCTTGAGGACGGCCAGTTGCTACCGCTGAAGCAGGTTATCTTCCATACCGATGTTTATTGGTGCACCATTACCATTTTTAAGAACGTAAAGCACGAAGACACTGAAAGCACGACGACGGTGACGGTAAACCCGGAGGCGATGGAAGAAAGGACATCACAGATATGGTTCCTCAGCGAGGACATCTCTCGGGCGGATACGGTGGAATACATAGAGCTTGAAGAAGAAGTTGAGGCAGGTCAGGTCCTGGACATAAAAGTGGGCCTTGATTTGCAGTCTTCTCTGGCAAAGGGAGTATCTTTCGAGAATGTCAAGGTGCAAACCGGCACCTTAGAGAAAGGTCCGGTATGGAATCCCTGGAGAGGCTCTAAATATTACGCCGGAGACCCGTGCCTGCTGGTTATCGGAGACATCAACAACGATACCAGCGAAAACATGACCATGATCGGCTCTGCTCTTGGTTACAATACCGACTGGGAGCCGGTTGCCTGGACTCTGTCATCCGCGAGGATCATGGGGCAGTTTGAGTATTCCGTCCCGGCGCACTCCGGCAGAAGCTTTGAGGTGCCCCTGACTTATGCGAAGGATGTGCGCTTAATTGAGATACACGCATCCAGTTACGATAGTGAAACGTTTTTCCAGCCCCCGATGACCAGCGAGCCAATGCCGGAATCGGAGCTGACGCGCATTACCTTCTCGAAAGAATGGCTGCTGGAAAACGATATCAAGCCGGATCCCGAGACGGTGAAAATCATATTCCCGGCATCTTGGCTCGTGGAATCCCCGCCGGTTTCTGCGGATGATGAAAGCGTTGAACTTACCGTCCCAACCAA
>JAQTTS010000187.1 GCA_028710655.1 Dehalococcoidales bacterium | reverse complement strand
CGACTGTCATCTTCCTGGTACTGGTTACCAGGGGCAGCCCCAGTATCTCAGCGATGCCCGGGCCCACCTGCCCGGCGTCCCAATCCGAAGCCTGCCGGCCGCAGAAGATAAGGTCATAGTCGCCCACTTTTTTGATAGCCATTGACAGCGCATAGGCTGTTGACCAGCTATCACCCCCGGCGAAGGCTTCGTCATCGAGCAGGATTAGCTCGTCAGCTCCCATGGACAGGGGTTTTCTTACCACATCCGGTAGGAGATTGGTACCCAGGCTCAGCACGGTGATTGTACCTCCCTGAGCATCCTTAACCCTCAGCGCCGCTTCCAAAGCACGTTCAGCATAAGGGTCAATTACTGTCGATACGCCCGGCGGTAGCACCATTCTGTTACGCTCGGGATCAATCCTGAAGCTCTCCGGTGGTGCTTCTGGATCAGGTACTTGCTTACAGCAGACGATCATTGTAACGGCGGTCATTGGTCAGCATCTCCTACTTCATATGAGTCGTCGTAGAGATACAACCGTGGGGTCCAGTATAAGGTTATTGTAAGCTATTGTACAACGGAATGCACGGAATCATAAAGGATCATATGGGATTAATGACAGGTTTTGGCAGTTGCTGAAATGGGGTGCCGGCACAGTCTTTTAGGCTCAAGCAGTATGCCGATGTGCTATAATTGTGAGGCGTCCGGTATAAAGCCGGTGCTACACGGAAAAGATACGGACGGATCTTCTTAGGCGCGACTTTGCCGATTATTTCATGTTAATGTGAGGAGTTGTCATATGGCGCATCGAGTCGATATTACTATCATTGGGGCCGGTGTGGTCGGGTTGGCCATAGCCTCCGCGGTGGCAAAAAGGAGCCGGGAGGTCTATCTGCTGGAGAAGAATGAAAAGTTCGGACAGGAACAGAGCTCCCGTAACAGCGAGGTGATTCATGCCGGCATCTACTATGATAGAAGTTCCTTAAAAGTGAGGCTGTGTCTGGAAGGCAATAACCTTCTCTACGAGCTCTGTGAAAAGAAAGGGATAGCCTGCCGGAAGTGTGGCAAAATAATCGTAGCCACTAACGAGATAGAGTCCCGTGAATTGGAAAAGCTGTATTCGAGAGGTCGGGATAACGGTGTCCCGCTGCAAATGCTTTCCGCTAAGGAAATGAGACGGTTCGAGCCGAATTTGAAGGGAGTGGCTGCCTTCTTTTCACCAACTACAGGTATCGTGGATTCTTATGCCCTGATGAACTACTTTCTCGCCGGGGCCAGAGAAAACGGTGTGCAGGTAGTCTATAAGACCGAGGTCAACGGTATCGAAAAACAATCCGGTGGCTATCAAATCAGTGTCAATGATCCTTCAGGCGATTTTTCCTTTATGAGCAAGGTACTGATAAATTGTGCCGGGCTTCATAGCGACAAAGTAGCTGAGATGGCGGGGATAAATTTGGAAGAGGCGGGATATCGCCTGCACTGGTGTAAAGGGGAGTATTACAGCGTAAGCGGTGGCAAGAATAAACTGCTTAACAGGTTGGTATATCCTGTGCCTACGGATATCAGTGTCGGGGTGCATGTTTGCTTCGATGTTGATTGGAGACTACGCCTCGGTCCTCACTTTTACTACGTTGATGAGCTAAGCTATAAGGTGGATGATTCCAGGAAGTATGCCTTTCTGGAGTCAAGTATGATGAAAGCCCTACCGTTTATCGGGCCGTCTGATTTAGCTCCCGAGACATCAGGCATACTGGCGATGCTGCAGGGTAGTGGAGAGGGACAGCGTGACTTCGTGATAGAACACGAGTACAAAAGAGGCTTACCCGGTTTCGTTAATCTGGTTGGTATAGAATCACCGGGGTTGACCTCATCACCGGCAATCGCCGGATATGTCAGCCGGCTGGTGGATGAGATACTGGGTAGTTAGCGAAAGGTTTTTATCCCGGCTGGTGTGACCATCGGCTGCGGGTCATTTTTACCATGCTCACAACGGGTGCCAGAAGCACCGTTCTCAGGAAGCTTCGCAGGTGTCTGCGACTGGATATGAACCGGGCTGCGGGAGGGCTTACCCTGTAATAGGTGCTGACAAACAGCCTGCCCGACTGGTAACGCAGCAAAAACTCATCCCTGAAGGTGCGCATGGTGTTTACTTCTTGAGCCAGCGGGGTACCGTAGACTGCTGTGACCACGAAGCACTGGCTATCTTTTTCCTGTCCTTCGTCCGGATCGGCAGTAGTCCTCTTGCCTTCCCTTATTTCCCGCCACTCCGCGAGGTTATCTTTTAGTGTACCGCTTCCTTTTCGCTTCCGGCCGAAAATCACTGGTAATCACCTCTCAGGTAGTCAACTGCTGTGGTAAGAGCTATGGGCGCCATTCAGCTTCTACTGATGAAGTCGGCTTCGTTTCCAGTATACCTGTAGCCAGCCGGTTTATGCAAGGATTACGCAAACCGGTATACCTGACATAGGGTTAGGTTAGATTTGAGGAGATGACTAACAGGTTACCCCCATTACGTTGGACTCGGGTAAGGTACTGGCTCCATCGATGACGATTGATGTACCCGTGAGGTACCTTGACTCCTCCGATGCGAGAAATGCCACCAGTTCGCCCAACTCCTCAATTGTACCCAGTCGACCCATAGGAATTCCTTTGGCCATCGTTTTAATAACGCTGTTTGGGTCTGCCGGGTTTGTCTCCCTCGCCATTTGTCTTACCATGTCGGTCTCAATCATCCCGGGGCAGATTGCGTTCACATTTATTCCGTGTGCGGCGACCTCCATGGCCAGTGCCTTGGTAAAGCCCCAGGCTGCTGCTTTGGTGGCCGCATAGGCTGTTTCTCCCGCATCGGCAACGATTGGCCCGGTAACCGATGACATATTCACTATCTTCCCGTACTTCCGCTCTATCATACCGGGAAGTACGGCCTTGGTGCAGATGAACATACCTTTGACATTAATATTGAACAGCCTGTCCAGGACGTCTTCCGTCATATCGACGAGGGGTACCAGTTTAAGCACGCCGGCATTATTGACCAGTATATCCACCCTGCCGAACCTTTTCAGCACTTCCTTGACTACGCTACCGACCTCAGCCGGTTTGGTGACATCTACCTTGAACGAAACAGCCTTATGACCGTTATGAACGATGCTCTTGGCCGTGTCATGGACTATGTCCAGGATATCGGTCAGCACCACGGTAGCCCCTTCTCTTGCCATTACCCTGGCTGCTCCTTCGCCGTTGCCTCTAGCAGCGCCGGTTACAATCGCTATTTTCCCATCTAGTTTTCCCATCTTTCTTTCGCTCCATTCTCTGAGATTTATCTTGGGGGTGGATATATTCCCTCAAGATGTTATTTCCGTAACAAAACAACAACCTACTACCTGAGAAGCGAAGGAGAGCGCCTTGATGTTAGCCATGACACTCTCCTTACTTCTCATTCTAAGCTGCTTTACCTACCCATAAGCAGGTTGGGCAACCATAGGGCTATTTGCGGGAAGACGAACACCAGAGCCAGGCAGACGCCCTGAATCAGTACGAAGGGAATCACCGAGCGGTAGATGTCCCCCATGGTAATTTCTTTGGGAACGATACCTCTCATGATGAACAGGGTGTAGCCGAATGGTGGCGTCAGGTAGGCCATCTCACAGGTGATTACGTAGAGGACGCCGTACCAGATCAGGTCATAACCCAGAGTTGCCACTATCGGGATGTAAAGAGGGGCGACGATCAGAAGCATCGCGGTGTCATCCAGGAATGTACCCATTGCGATAAAACTGGCCTGCATCATCACAAGCACGAGTACCGGATTTCCCAGTGAGAGGAACAGCGGCTCCAAGATCTTGACCGCACCCAGACCGTCATAGACGGAAGAGAAAAGCAGGGCAGCTACCAGAATCCAGAGGAAGAGGCAGGAGACTCTCAGCGTTTCTGCCATGGCTATCTTGATAACCGACCAGCTTAGCTTCCGGTGGATTGCGGCACATATCATAGCGCCTACCGCTCCGACCGCGGCGGATTCCATTACTGTGGTTACTCCCATAAAGAGCAGACCGAGGACGACAAAGATCAGAATTATGGGGGCAATGCCGCCCTTCAGCGCGACTAGTTTTCCTTTCCAGTTGACCCGTTCTTCAACCGGTAGGGGAGGGCCCATGCTGGGGTTCCTACGGCACCTTACGCCGATATAGATAACGTACATCACCGCCAAAAGGACGCCGGGCATGAGACCGGCGAGAAACAGGTGTCCGATGGAGACCCTGGCGATTATCCCGTAGATGATGAAAACTACGCTGGGTGGGATCAGAAAACCGAGTGCACCACCTGCCTGGACAACCCCGGTCACCATTAGCTTGTTATACTTTCGTTTGAGCATGGCGGGCATGGCGATAAGACCTGCCGTCACCGTACCGCAGGTAGCCTCTCCGACCATGGCGGCTATCAGAGCGCTGATGCCGATCGTTCCCATGGCCAGGCCGCCGGCGATACCGCCAAACCATTTATGTATCATCTCGTAGAGGTCGTCGGCTACTCCTGACTTGGATAGAATCAGCCCCATAAAGATGAAGGGGGGGATGGCCAGCAGGACGTACCACTTCATAAAGCTGTAGGCGGAGAAGAAGGCCATATCCATGCCTCCGGTACCCCACAGGGCGAGGGCAAAGATGGCACCGACGCTGCCTACGGCGATGAAGATATAACGCCCGCTGATGAGGAGCATTGCCATTGAGGCGAACATTACTAAAGCAATTATCTGTATACTCATGGTAACGGCTTTCCTCGAATAGTTGCGATGTCTCTAATGAAGCAGGATATTCCTTGCAGGAGCAGCAGGAAGACCCCGATCGCTATGGTAATCTTGATGGGATATAGCGGGGGGCGCCAGGGGCTGCCGCTGTGCTGCAGCATTTGCGTTGACAGCATGGCGTGTTCGGTACAGGCTATTA
>JAQTTS010000186.1 GCA_028710655.1 Dehalococcoidales bacterium | reverse complement strand
AAGCTGAGAGATGCTGATTGTCAAGTATATTCCGCCGCCGTCTTGCGGCAAAGAGCTCCTGTTATTCCTTTCGGGTATGCCGGTCCCTGCTCAGTATACGATTCAGCTCATGCTTCAGCAGTTTGATGTCAAAAGGTTTGGCGATATAAGGGACCTTGCTCTCATTAAGAAATTTACCGGTGCCTGGTCCGGCAACATCTCCGGTGATAACGACGACCCTCCTGGCTAAAGACGGGGCGATCTCCTTGATACGCTGATATAACTCGATACCACCCATATCAGGCAGCTTGACGTCCAGCAGGATAAGGCTGTACCTCCGGCCCTTGATCATCTCAAGAGCATCTCTACTATTATCGACAGTTTCTACCTGGTGTCCTTCGGATGACAGAAGCCGGCTGAGGAACTCGAGAATGGTCGGCTCGTCATCCACTATCAGTATTCTGGCCCCGGCTATCTTCACAGGTCCCTCCGTCAGCGTATCCGTCTCTTCCTTCTCCTCTTCGACAACAGGCAGTTCTACGATAAAGGTAGCCCCCTTCCCCAGCTCGCTTTCAGCATATATCCTGCCCTGGTGCTCGGCAATAATACCATGGCAGAGGCTCAAGCCGAGACCGGTCCCCTCACCGACCGGCTTGGTGGTAAAGAATGGGTCGAATATCCTATTCATATTCTCCCTGGCTATACCGGGCCCGTCATCCCGGAAGGATATCCGTATGATGTCAGCTATCCGCTCTGTTTTAACGGTGAAGTGACCCTTACCATGGGCCTTCTTCATCTCGGCTTCGCCGTTGGCGATGATATTCATAAAGACCTGCTGGAGCTGACCGGCGTCAGCCATCGTCCAGGGCAGGGCAGGAGCAAGTATGAGGTCGACCTTGATATTACTCGTCTCCAGCGCGTAGGACCTCAAGGCCAGAGTATCAGCCACGATTTGATTGATATCGGCATACATCCGCTCCGGCTTGCGCTGGCGGGCAAAGGTGAGTAGTCCTTTAACAATACCGGCCACCCGCTTCGAACCGTCATGGATAATCTCCAGGGCTTTCCTGATGTCCTCAGGAATATCCTTGGTCATCATCAGCTCGGAAAATCCGATAACCCCGGTCAAGGGGTTGTTTATCTCATGGGCGATGCCGGAAGCCATCTCACCGATAGAAGCCAGACGGTCGGACAACTGTACCTTCCGCTCCATCTCTTTTTTCTCCATTTCAGCACGCTTACGCTCGGTAACATCCCGGAACACCCCGATGGTCGATGCAGTGCCATCGGAATTGGACAGGGGAGCAGCGACAACATCAAACTCCCTGTCCCCGACATTGATCGTGTAGCGTGATACAGATTCATCGACAGAATTATCCGGCCGGGTGACAGAATTCGAGGGTTCCGTACCTTTTCCAATAACAGCAGGGTATGATTCGATGGTGCTGATGCCGAGGTTCTTCACCGCAGCCACATTGGCAAACTCCACTCTATTGTCCATACTCTTAATGACAACGCAGTCCTCCATACCGTTCAGCCATGCCTCCAGATTCTTCCTGGCAATCAAGGCATCCCGGTATAGTCGCGAGTTCTCCATGCCTACTGAAATCTGGCGGGATACGGTGGAGAGCATACGTTTATCATCCAGGAAATAGGGCTGCTGGCTCAGCTTTTCCCCCAGAACAAGCAGGCCGGTCAATTCACCCCTGCGGCTCTTGATCGGAACGTATAGCTCGGGCTTCAGTCTGACCAAATTATTTTTCTCTATCCGGGCAATACTCTGCAGCTCCGGTACAACATCGAAATCTCTGGCGCCGACAGTCTCTTCGCGCGACTGGAACCACCGGATCAGGATACTCCTACCCCTTAGTATTGTCCCGGATGGAGGATTGTCCAACCCCGTACTGGATGCCATGACCAGTCCGCTGCCGTCCTCTGAGGCCAGCAGCAGGCTGGTATTCCTGAGATGCAACGCGCCGTTAATCAGCTTGACGAATATGCCGCTCAATTCACTGAAGTTGGTAATATCCTGGCACTTCCTGCTGAACTGCTCCAGCTCCTTAAGGTAATCATACCTACCCCGGTAGAATACCCTATCCGCCCACCGTTGCGCCCGGCCGTATAGTGGGTGAAGGGCAACAGCCATGGGGATTATGATCAGAACGTACTGCCACCAATGCTCAAAACGGGTGTGCAATACCTGGGTCAAGACGAAGACCACGGTAACATAAGGTACGGCCACCATAAAACTGACCAGCAGGTAATAGAACCCCTTTCTGAGGATGAGACGGATATCCAGCAGGTGGTATTTGACAATAGCTACCGTGCAGATTATACAAAAGATGAGGTTAGTCCAGATGAAGGCCGGGGGCAGATTGGAGAGAGCATCAAGGAAAATGCCTACCAGAGGAAATGGTACCGCAATTATGAGGTATACCAGACGGTTTCTTGCCTCATAGGAGCGCGAAACCCTGTATCGCCGGACTAAATTATATATCCCGGCTATCATTAAAAACGCATACCCCATCAGCAACGGGTAAGAGACAGGACCAACGACAGGAGCATAGCCGTAATCTTCCAGGCGCATTCTCTCTATCAGCAATTCGGTCGGGGCAATAGCAATCGTTACTGCTAGAATTAGATAAAAGGTATTTAGAATACCCCTTTGCCCGCGGTTACCGGTATAGGCAAGGGTAAAATGATAGAAGAGTACAAACGTAGCAAAGGTGGCTACGGGCATTACCCTATCCCAGAGGACTGCCCTCTGCACGTCGGGGCTTGCCCGCATGGCAAAAAGCGCCAGCCCCCATACCCCCGCGGTCAGGAGAACGCCGAAGAACAGCTGCTTACTGAAGCTCCTCTCCCGACTGCCGTACCACACCACCGCTGCCAGAACAAAGCTGGCAACCGAGGCAACTACCGGAGGGACCAGATAAGAGGGGTTAATCAGAGGATTTGTCATTTCTCACCACTTACCTCACTCAACCGGAGAAGACTTTCGATGACTGCCTGGGGAGCGTTAATGTGGTTCGGCTTCAGGTGAGCGGGATCGGCACCCTCTTTCCTCTTCTCCTCGGTATAAAGCTGGAATGTACTCGACGAGAGAAGAGTTACCCGCACCGGCTGTAACTTTAGATAGGCATCGATATCCTTATAGTCGGTGTCCACCAACTTGAGCTGCTCGTCAATCAAGGCCGCTAAATCATCGGCTTTTCTTTCTTCCTTGAGCTCGAGGTAAATGCGAAGAAAGGCCTGATTACGGTCATACTCCTTACAGGCTGACCAATCGGTATATTTTACTCCGGTGTTGGCGATAGCCTGCCAGATTGTCTTTTCATCAAGCTGTGCCAGGGCAGCGAGGTTGATAACCTCGTCAACTCTGCGCTGAAAGACCATCTGAGGCAGGTTAACCCCCGTCTCATCATCCCTTAAGGCAGTGACCTTGATCAAGTCTTTCATCGGATAACGTAGCAGCGGCCCGCCGTAGAGTTGGGTGATGACAATCTCATACAGCTTTCCGACTTCAAGCTCGTTAAGAAGCACCGTAGATGGCTGGTAGCTCTTATCACTTTCACGTTTAAGTAGTTCCTCCTGGGGGATAAACTCCAGAAATGCCATATCAGGGAGGAAAACCATGTCCCTTTTATTCCAGCCCTGCATGGCAAGGTGAAAAGCCTCAGCGCAAATATAGAACTCAAACGGCTTCCTGCCCCAGTAACGGGCTATGTCGCTTCTATAGATGGAGGTATCTGTACCTCCAGTCATAATTGCCTTGGTCGGCCAGAGGTCTCTGGGCAGCATTTTCCTGCCTTCCTTCCTGGCCCGCAGCTTGGCCCGGAGCATGTGGAAAACTATCTGCGGGTGCAGCATAGACGGAGAGAGTTTCCTTTTACTTTTTCCTTCGGCGAACTGCTCCCCCATCTTAACCAGGACACTGGCCAGGCTTCCTATGATATCCACCCCTTCCTTGAGCGCTTCGTTGAATCCCTTCTGGACTCTATCTTGAAACTGGATATCCTTATTCTTCTCCGAGTCCGGAATAGCCTGGAAAGAGAAACAACGGGTAAGGTTCTGCATAAAGCAGCCTGATGCATAGGGTGGCGGAGCCAACATAAAGAAAAAACGGGCTCCTGACGAGATATTCACCTCACCTTTTCGATTAGCTGAAGCAAGAATACAACTACAAAGAGAAGCCTTAGTAAGCTTTTCAAGAAATCCCATACTGAGCGGGATCCACTTAAAACGTCCTCCTCTGCCCGAGGAGTGACACCACATCTGCGGTTTTTCAGCGAGGGCATCCTCCTGCTTTTCACTCAGATAGGGCTCATAGTCTTCATAGCTGGTCAACGGCACGATGCGGCGGAATTCTGCCACGCTGCCGGGCTTCTGGTCGCCCATAATCTTCCGGCCGAGGGTGCTATCGGCTATCCGCTCTATCTCGTCCATAAGAAGCTCCCTCTGGATATTCATGAACTCATCCACCGATAGATCAAGGAAACCACAGTACCTCTGCCACAACTTGTCCTCGGTCAGTGTCTGGAAATACTTGTCTTCAGAAAGCATCAGGTTTTCCTCCTCCGTTGAGTCTTTTGCCGAAAGCTATCAGGTCTTGATAGCTGGAGTACTCCTCTATCTCTAAATCTCCGCCTGCCAGCCTGCCTATCATTGCCTGCAGTTCGTGACCCGAATAGAAGCTCCTTTTGGGACGGGCAAGAAGGGGCAGGTAGACCAATCCGGTGAACATCTGGGCAACCAGACTCCAGAAGGCCCTGAAGGGGTTCTTACCAGAATCAAGGTTATCGCGGATAACGTCCTGCAGCAGGCTACGCCCCAATTTTTCCTCTCTGTCCGACGGATAGGTTATCACGAATTTTCCGCCGTCCTTCAGTACCCGCATGATTTCCCGGGTCGCCTTTTCCTGGTCCCGATTATCGCCGACGAAGTCCATAACGTGAATACATAGTACCTTGTCGAAGCTTTC
>JAQTTS010000185.1 GCA_028710655.1 Dehalococcoidales bacterium | reverse complement strand
GGCAGACCCGCAATTCCCCGGCTATCTCTCGGTACGTTGCTTCATCATTCATAATTAGCCTCCGCAACGCTTCCCTTGGCTTTTCTTTGGGGCTGTATTTGTGCAACAGATACCTTTTGATTTTCTTTCGCAAATCCTTTTTCATTGTCCTTCCCTCTATCTACCATATCCTCTTCACTTGTACCGACGTAGGCCACCGGCACCCCATAAACCCCTTCGATGAGGTTGATATGCCAACTCGTCTGCAGAGAAAGTTGAGAATCTTTCGTGACTCCGTAGTCTTTCCAGGTGATATAATTGGCGAATTGCAGGCAGAGATAGTCCGGTCGGCACACTGAGATGAACTTCTCGAACCGGCTATGCGAGAACTCAAACACCCGCCGACGAAGTTTTGTGGCGGTAGTCATCTCCTCCAGAGGGTGGGGAGCCCCACATCTCTCCGCCACCTCTTCCCATGTAATCTCTTTGGCCTCCGCATAATCGCCGGAGAATCCTTCCCGATTGTGTACACGAACAGGAAAGAATCGATACACACCGTAAACATCCCCGATGAATTTGGGGGACACGCCCATCTCGGCCATTGCCGCCGCAGGGTTAATCATCTTTGACGTGCAATATCGGGGACTTATACCATGCTCAAGGCACAGGTCAAATCCTTGAGTCGTCTCACATAGTACCGTGCGGCCGGTGTTCAAGAACTCATTGAAAAATGTCGTAGTATCCCCTATCATATCTTGTAGTTCTTCTACATCCTCTGCGTAGGTGATGTCTTCACCGCGCAGAATCTTGAACATTCGCGCTACGCCGACACCCTGGTTCGTGCTACCGATACGGAGAAGTCCCAGTTCCCTTTCCCGTGACAGGTAATACGGGCGAACCATAACGGCGCGAGGGTGGATATAAATCCGTCGTTTCGGGATTTGAAGCTCCTTTATCTCCCTTAGTAGCAGTTCCAGGTTGATGATGGAGGCTGGGCCGAGAAGGATGAACGATTCCCCTGCCTCCAGTGCCGAGATAGGAAGATGATAGCTCGTCTTCTTCTCTCCTTTGATGTAAGCTGTATGCCCGCAATTCGGAGACGCTGTTGTGCAGACGACTTCCGGCTGGTATTTGCGGGCGAGATAAGCGGCCATCTTCCCTTTCCCTTCACTCCCAGCCTGCGCTCCAATCACGATGTTGAACTTTCCTTTCTTCATCAGTACTCCTCCTCTCCTTTCAACGTTGCCACGATACGTTTGGAAAGTGTCTTTCCTATCCCAGGTATTCCTCTCCAATCCCTCTCGGTAGCCATCACCATCTCTTGAACGGTATCAAAGTGTGCAGCCACCGCACGACTCTTGCCCCACCCAATGCCGGGAAGTTCTGATGCTATCCGGCGGACGATGGTAGGCTTGGTCAACTCTACTGTGTTGTCCGGCCTCCTGTGCAATGCGAGATGGGACGTGTGCTCGTTGAATTGTTTGTCATTCCACCAGTGATACAGAGCGCAGATGACCTGCACTGTCTCCATCCGCGTTCCCGAATAAAGAATCATAATCCCAGCTTTCACTGTCAGGGTGTTCAGGAATCCAACAACCTCCCTCGCCATGAATCTTCGCTGGCCTAAACTGGCAGCTTCCCAGCCTCCTCCCCGTCTCAATTCCAGCAGGCCGCTTTCCGGGTTGAATCGCCATAGCCCCTCGACGATGATATAAATGTACTGATAGGAGGATGTAAGGCCAATCAACTGATGTCCGGCCAGCCTCCCCGTCACCATGCTGTTCAACAGGTCCAATATTCCTTTCCGTTCTACCCCTATGGATACCGGCCCGTCGGACCCGTTACCGAGGAAGCTGATGTCTCCATACAGCAGTCTCGAAACCTCCACGTCTATCCCCGGTGGGAACAGGGGGAGAAGCTCCACGCTTCCGGTCCTATCATCAATCGTTATCATGAGAACACCATGTTCAGCACGACTTGAAAGTCAACAAGCGGCCCCTCCAGCACTATCCCCATCACCGCCGCGTTCTGTCGGCAATCAACAATGGTCGCTTGGAACTCGTTATCCTCATTGCGCTGGGTGTGAATGTTAATCTGCGAGGAATAGGGGATGTCCTTGAATCCCTGAAACACGAACTTGCCGGTCGGTTTGTCATTAAGATATTGCTCCGTCATCTTGTTCACGATGATGAAGTTCTTGTCACTGCTATATGCGTCCCTGATTAACCCCCGCATCTCGGCATTGACCGGCCCGTAATTATGGGGCATGACCTGGGTCAGCTTGCCGAACCTTGCCATCCTCAACAGTTCCCAGACCTCCGTTCCGGTATCCCAAACCACGCTCCTAACCTCTGGGTCATTGAGGGCTATCTTGAACTCATTCCTAAACCTGTCCCATTCGGCCACGAACTTGCCGGGAGAAATCTCATGTATCCTATACTCGCTCGTGTAAATCTTCTTTGATGTCGCAAACTTATGCACCACCCCTTCCAGCCCGTAGTCGAAGTCGAATAGGATGATAGGGTCCGGGGCGGTAAGGGAGAAGTTTGTCTTGCCGCTCTTCTCCCGTCCCATCACGTGCGCTATCAACCGCTGTTTGACCGCTGTGGACGCCGGTTTAAATGCTGTGTTTATTGCCATATCCAACCCCTCCGTTTTGCATGGTTAATTATCATTGTCCAGTTCTCCTCAATCTCTTGGTCTGTGAACTCCAGGGAATACCTGTACCATTCCGGGCCGGTGCCCTTGTAATCCCCGTTGATGTAGAGAACGTGCATGTCACATCGTCGCGTTTGTGTCGCATGGAGATACCCCTTGACCTGGGTCATCCATCTCCAGTTATCGATGGGGTCGTTCTTTGACGACTTCCACGTGCATTTATACTCATGCAACACCCAGTTCTCAACGTCGAATTTATCGGGAGTCATGTAGATTCCATCCACGCATAGCTCCCCGATGTTGCATATTGCATACCTGTCCTTTAAGGCTCGTTCCAACACTTGTTCCCAAATGAACCCCATCTCCATCATGGTGTTTTTCGCATTGCCATACGTGTAGTTATCGAGTCCGGCGGTGGTGGCTATATCGTGGATGACTACCGATAGGTGCACCCCGTCACTTCGAGGGGATTCCTCGAAGGCGACTCTTGGCATCTCTTCTTTAACCTTTTGAAGATAAATCACGGTATTCCCCCCTTGGGATGGCGGGGGCCAGTTGAGGCCCCCTATCCCCAGTGTGTTAGGCGAGCGTTATCTTCCCATCCGCATACGTCCATTCCCCTCTGCTGCTCAGGAAGTCATCCTTGTAGAGAAGCTGAACGATTTGGGTTTTGTTCGGACTGTTCCCCGCCGTTTTGAAAGCTATTGCCGGGAGTTTACTCTTGAGGATACCTTCGGGATTCTCTGCAAGAATAGACAGCATAACCCCGACAGCCTCGGATTCAACATCACCTGCATCCTCCTCGTTTGCCTTGGCTGTTGCCACGCCTTTACCTGTTTTCCCTGCTTTCTTCTCCCCAGGGAACGAGGTAATCTTGTCAAACGTGAGGATGGTATCCTCAAAGGACTTGCCGTCGGCTCTCGGTGCCTTGGCAATCCCAGACCTCTGCGGGGCCGGAACTCGGATAACGTGACCCTTCATACCGACGAAACACGTGATGTCGTCAGTGATTTTACCCTCCGGGAATCCCGCATTGACGATACTTGCCAACAGGATACCACCGTTGCTCGACTGCACAATCTGTGTAGCCTTGCCGATGGGGACAAGTTTCTTTCCATCCTCGGAGGGCTGCCAATCCGTGGCCTTTCCAACAGACCAGTACTGTTCAACGGTGTTATCCTCCCCCTCGACCGCAAAGACGAACTTTATGGCCGGGGTGAGAGGGCCTTTGCCCTGGTAATCCCAAAGGACAATGGAAGCGTCCTTCACTGTTACGTTAGCATCGTTGAGGAGCCCTCCTCCTTCTGAGAAATTGCTCGGTCTAAAAATACTCATGGTAAAACCTCCTGTAATTGTTGATAGTTAAGGGTTAATACTTCTGTCTCTGCCGCCCGTAAATCCGTTATATCACCTCCTTCACTTTGGGGATTGTTATGCTTTGCCGGATAGCGTCATGGAACCACTTCGGCATGAAGTCCTTGTATTTTCTCAAGAACCATTTGAAATGGTCGTCGATTACAAAGTTCACGCACCAGTCATCCTCCGCTCGCACCCCTCGTCCGCATGTCTGCACAAGGGTCTGGGCTGTCAGGTATGACAGGTAATCTTTGTCTATCTCCTCCCGCGCCTTCATCACCTTGCTCCGGCTATCGGGGAAGGGAAGTTTCCCAACAATCTGCCAACGTGCGCATTCATAGGGGAAGTCCCAGCCGGTCGTTACGGACGGCGACACCAAGATGGCCGGGGGGCTACTCTCCCTAAATTCCGTAACCTTCCTCTGCGTGTCGTGGCTGTTGTGGACAATCATGAAGTCCCGGAACGCGCTACTGTTTCGCACCCTCTCCGCTCGGTCAAAGCTCACTGTGTGAATTATCCCCTTCTGGCTTAAATACGTCGAGATGATTTGGTCAATGCGCGATAACCATGCCTGCATCCCCATGTTATTTATCCTCCGGTCAACTCTCGTAGTGGGGATGTAATATAACAACCGGTTTGACACGGGGAAGTAGGAGGGATATTCAATCAACTTCCCAGTTATCCCCAGAATGTCGAGGGTCTTCTGGGTGAGGGTGGCCGACACGAGGAGGACCTTTGGTATCCCACGGAAAAGTGATGGCTCCGCCATCTTCTGCGGCCATATGGGGTCGAAGCTCACCCTGTCATCCTGCAATTCGGACACCCAGTTATCTCCCCTAACCTTGTAAAATCTCTCAAGTTTCAGTCCGAGGTTGATAAGCTCCGTATCCATGTTCCCGTCTTCCTTTGCGTCCTGAATCCTGTCCTTGACGATACCTGCGAGAACCTTTGCCCAGTCGTCAAGGTT
>JAQTTS010000007.1 GCA_028710655.1 Dehalococcoidales bacterium | reverse complement strand
ACAGCACCGCTTGCACCATGGGCTGATTCCGCTTTTGCGTTGGTAGTAATCAGATTCAACTCGCTTGGTTTCTCCACATTTACGGCAAGGCTTCCACCATTCGCCTTCTCTAAGTTCACATCCTGAGTGAATGCGCTTATGAGTGAGGGCGTCAATGAGCGTAAGATTTGTGATGTCGTTATTTTGCTTATCTCCGTCAATGTGGTGGATAAAGAATCCTGCTGGCACAGGCCCATGATACTTTCGCCAGACTCTCCGGTGAGCCATTTGACCATTGATTCGGATGTAGCCTTTTGGAGTGATTCCACCAGCGCCATATGGACGTCTCGACATGACATACCGCCTTTTTGTAAGGGTGTACCTATAACATACTTCACAGTACAGGTATTGTCAAGCCCCTCATTGCGGTCTGCTTTGCTGGCTTTGCTGCAATAAAAGAACCGGGCGGCGGAACCGGAATCGTTGCGTTTAGGCGTTGCTATCCGGCCATATTCTCCATAACAATTTGTGTTGTCTCCACCCGTGCGGCTTGGTTCTGTGCCGCGCACATCTCCCTGTTGTCCCCTGCTTTGCGGAAACAACTCCACCACTTCATCGCTGCCATCGTGTATGAGATTGGCGGGGAAGCGACCAAGATCAGAGGTTTCATTCCCCCCATTCCCTCCATTTCGCCCCGGTTGTATCGCTTCCCTTGGTGCGTTTTTGCATGGATTACCACTTCCCCTTGGATGCTCTCCATTTAGCGCCACCCTGCACCCATCCACATTGATTGCGCCCGTCCTGTGTTTCTGCACATTATCCGCAACCGTTCCAGGGAAAGGTTTGCGGGCAAGTATGATTGGTTCCCATGCTGGTTTTAATGCAGTTCCCCAACCATCCCATTGTTTCGCGGCATCAGTGATCGGGGTATCCACAATGCGTAGACCCTGATTGTCTTGTGTCCATTTGTCATCTGCGAAGGAGTGTGCAGAACCAAGTCCACCACACACTTCTCGTTCCCTTTCCACGCCAGCCGCCTTGTCAATCGCCTTGCTCACATCGTGTGACTTCGGGAATCCCGAGTTCCCGGTTATGAATATCTTCCCGTTTCTGCGTGCGACAAACGCCCCGGTTTCAACCTCCACACACCATACCTTCCCGCCATATTCTATCGGCGTTACCGTTGCTCTTGTCCCTCGTACAGCTTGTGTGCTTGGTTTGTTTTGAACAACTGTAGATTTTCCGGGCTGTTGTCCGATGGATCGTGGTTGACGTGATGCACCACCTCTGACCGAAGAAGACATCTCCCCATTGACTGCGCCACAATAAGCCGGTGTTCCATAACATACCCGTCTTTCCGAGCCATACCCAAGTATTCTGCGGGACACCGAACGTATTTCACGCCCACATAATTTCCATGCGTCTTGAAGTAAGTTACTCCACCTTTCCATGCGGGATTGTTCGCGCCTGTCATCTTTTCTCGGTAGCTCTTCATGCTTTCCTCTGTCCACCCACCCCGACCCTTGTGGCTGTGTTTTTTTAACTCCACAGCTCGCAATACTCCGTTGCAATGGCAACTGCATGTAGGAGTCTTTACCCTTTTTATCCACGCCCTGTTGCGCCACACCTGATTCCCACACACAGCACATGTTATCAGGACTTTCCCGGAACATTGTTCTGGTGGCTTGCTCCCGCTGTTGTGTATCCCAATACTCTTGGCGGCACACGCTTTCGAGCAAGTCTTGTTTCTTAATGCCTGTTCCTTCGTTGCCGCAGGGAATAAGCTCCGGCAGATCGTGCAAACTTTCCAATATGGGTATCGTCTCTTCACGTTTAAGTGTTTCGGCGTAGGCGAATACTTTTCTTCCGCCTCGTTCAATAAGGACGCGATGGTTTCGGGAGACGATTTGGTCTGTAGAATCTGAGTGAATGTGGTATGCGGTATGCTTGTTTTCATAGACAACACTCCTTTTGGGCCTGTGGAACTCGAAGGAATCGTTATCTATATTATAGCACAATACGGGATGATTGTCAATGGATTTATTGTAGCGTGCCCACCCGTCAATGGTGAGTATTTCGGTGTCCTCACTCAAACACCCGTATACCCACATCAGGCAATCCCTGATTTCCCAACCTGCGTCCTCAATCGCCACCATGAGCCGATGATGTGTCCGCGTCCCGCCGAACGCCAGCATGTGCGCCCCCGGCTTCGCCACTCGCAGCGCTTCTTCCCAATACAGCACACCTGGAACACCATGATCCCACGCTTTGCCCATAAACCCGTATCCATACGGCGGATCGGTCACTACTGCATCAAAAAACTCATCTGGGAAGTCCTCTAACACCTTACGCGCATCCCCAAACCACACTCTATTAATTTCACTCATAGCTCATACCCCTTCAGTTCTTTCCAATTCTTCCCCACTTCCACATCCGCACGTATGGGTACGGTCAGCTCCACCGCACTCACCATGGCCTCATGGAACTGGATGGCAATAGGGTCAAGGTAGTCATCCTCAACCTCGAATATAAGCTCATCGTGTACCTGTAGCAGGGGCCGACACACTACCCCCAGCCGTGACCACTCGCAGGCAAGTGGGTGTATCTTCTTCATAGCCACTTTCAGTATGCCACCCGCCCCGGACTGAATAGGCGCATTGACTGCCTGCCGTATGCCCGCCTCCCTCACATACTTCAGGCTTGAATCTATCTCCGGGGTGAATCGCACTCTCCCGAACATATCCCGCACCATGCCAGTGCGCCGTGCCTCTGCCTTGATCTCCTCCACCCAGTCAAAGAATCCTGGGTAGGTCTGCCTCCAACTATCCAAGAACCCAGCACAGTCCTCCAACCCAAACTCAGTCAACCCCTCATGCTGAAATGCCGTAAGCAACCCTTGTGGTGAGGTCAGGTAGATGGTCTGGAAGTTCACCTTCTTGGCCGGCTTCCGGTGTTTGTAGTCATCTATCTGCTCAGGGGGTAGTCCAAACATGTGGCAGGCAGTGGTCATGTGGATGTCCCCATCATTATGGTAGATGTCGAGCATGGTTGGGTCTTGGCTCATATGCGCTGCCATGCGCAATTCGATCTGGGACAGGTCTATGGCGAGTAGGCTACACCCGGACTCTGCAACAAACGCCTCACGTATCCTCCTTCCAAGCTCCGTCCTTACCGGTAAATTTTGCAGATTAGGATCACTGGATGCCAATCGCCCTGTCTCTGTGCGCGTGGTAGAGTAACGGGTATGCACCCTGCCATCAGCCCGTACCTGCTTCGCCAACCCACGTACATATGTCGCCTGTAGCTTGGTATACGCCCGGTAGTCCTGTATCTTGCCCACAATAGGATACTCACGGAACTGGTCGAGTACGCTGGCATCCGTACTCTCCTCCATATTCGTGAATATCCCCTCATCCTGCAACAGCTCCACCACTTGCTGACTGCTTCTTGGGTTGACATACCTCCCGGCCATATAGTTGATGTCGGTCTGGGTATCCTCTGCCAGCACATCCAGCTCCCTGCCCAATTCCTCAAGCACGCTCACGTCCAGCAGTATCCCATTGTCCTCCATCTCCATGACCATGGGGAGCATGGCCATGTCCAACTCAAACACATCCTCCATGCCCAATGCCACCAGCCTATCCCACAGGTAAGGGTATATGGCCAATGTCGCCTCAGCATCGAGCAGGGCATAGGCATAGGCCACTTCCCACTCCACCTCGTCCAGATACGCCTCCTCCATACGCCCTATGGCATCCTCCACCTGCCTCCTCCCCCCATCTTCGTCAATGATATGCCACTTGTCATAGAGGTCTATGCTGGGGTCAACAGAGTGCTTCTTGATGAGTCTGGCCACTTTCTTGGCTATGTTCTGTGGCTGCTTGACGTGGTATGTGCCATCACGCTTTGTTTCCACGATGGCGTCTGGGTCAGGCCACTCCATACCCACCACCCTCTCCAGATACTCCTTGGCCTTGGCCTGTGTCGCTTCCCTCGTCACTTCCCTATACGTCCTCATCTGGATACCGGCGATGCGGTAGGCCAACACTTTCAGGCTCAGGCGCAACTCCCCCACCAGATAGGCCAGCTGCATACTACAGTGGCAATGGGCAGGGCTGACCCCCACGGCACTCAGGATGCGCAGATCAAACTTGGCATTGTGGAGTATGGTGAGAGTGTTGGGGTCTTGGAGAGTGGCGCGTACAATGGCCATGTGCTCAGGAAGGGCACACATAAACATCTCCCCAGTGGGCGTCTCCTCTGTAGCCATCTGCACACTCCACGGCTCACCCCTTACTGTCTCCGTATCCACTGCCACCAGTCTCATGCCGCCCTCTCCCATCGCTCAATACGCCACTGATAAGATGTCTTACTGCTTGGGGCATCCCAATACAGTAGCACCGGGTGTTTCCTGAACCAGAATGTCACCCTATCCCCACTCCTGATACTCCATGAGAGTATACGTGCCAAGTTTCCACAGGCTATGTACTTGTCACTACCATGCGTATACACCCACATATACTCACCCTTGTGCAACCCTTTGGGTGCTTTGGTAAGCACCGGAGCAGTGCCTATTGTCACTGTGTCGTGCTTCCGTGTGCGCATACCACACCCCCCTCCATCAGTCCCACCATGTCCCACTGCAAGCCAAGCCCAGACTCACACACCCCTTCCGCATAACTCACCCATGCACCATTAGGGATGTGGCTTAACTCCACCACACGGGTGATGCGCATGTACCCTACCGTGGCTCCCCGCCTTAGTAGCACGAACACCACGGGGGCGCTGTCAATATCAAACACCTTGCCTACTTTCATACCAATCCTCTTTTCTCCTGCCAGAGTACACTGGCATCTCCGCGCACCATGCGCCCAAACCTCTCGAAGTCACCCATAATGTGCCTCATCATGGGGGTGTTGTGCAGTCCGTATGCCGGATGGTAGAGGGGCATGATCGTAACACCAGTGCCTTCCGGCCACGCATACCCAAACCCATGCATCTTATCCATCTTAGCGTCTGGCAGAAACCAGCTCGTGGCTATCCTGCCCACAGTGCCAATATACCGTGGGCGTACAGCCCTCAACTCATCCCACAGCAAATGGGTACATGCCTCAATCTCACCCATATTCGGGTCACGATCTTTGTCATTAGTCCGGCATTTCACCAGATTACTCGCGTACACCTTATCCCTACTCAACTGGGCACACTTCCCCAGATAGAGGAAGTCCAACTCACTCCCAGACTTCCCAATGAACGGCTTACCCCTGCCATCCTCGGTCTTGCCCGGTGCCTCACCAACAAGCATGATGGAGCATGGTACAGGCCCATTCCCCTTCACCCGGTTCACCCGCACCATGGGGCAGGCCAAGATATCATGCTCTGGGCATGGCCGCATCACTCTCCCCCTTCCGAGTCAATGATAAGCACACGCACGTCCATGTCCTCCAAGGCCACCTCAACTTGCTTGGTCACCCGGTTATAGTACCTGTCACCTGCCTTGGGGCAACCAATATGCCCCCTTACTGGCTTCACTTCTCTCTCATTGCACCCACTCATTACGCCCCACCTCCATGTAACTGGTTAACAATACTGGCCGCCAACTTCTTCCCTATCCCCTCAACCTCACGCAGCTCCCCCTCACTCGCCCTCACCAGTGCCTCCATACTCCCAAACACCTGATCTATCGCCTTCGCCCTCTCCCATCCCACTCCGTCCAACTGCGCCGCCATGCGCCTCACCACCGTGGCCTTGAGCAACTGCACATCACGCCCGGTGTTCGGTGCCAGGTGACTCCGGTGCTCCTCATACTCCTTCGCCCACCATTGGTGCAGTGCCAATACGTAGTGCACCGTGTCAGTGGGTTGTGCGCAGTGGTAACAGTGCACCCCGCAGACTATCTCCAGCGTGTTCATGTATGCCCAGATATCCTTGGCCATAAACTGTCTCCTTCCGGCCAAGTACTCTGTCCACCCCCCTCGCCTCCACACTTCCAGCATCCCATTGCTTGGATTCGCCCTGAATATCCCCTCAATGACAAGGTAGACGTAATGGTAGGAGTTGAGCAGACCGCGTAACTGATGCCCACTCAGCCTGCCCGTAGCCATGGAGTTAATAAAGTCCCCTATACGCTTCCTCTCCACGCCCACTGCCACGGCACTGTCCTCACCAATGCCCATGAATGAGAGGTCGGCATACTCCAGCCTCGTGAGACGGGCGCTACCCCGTGGGAACAGGGGGAACAGCTCCTTGCTCCCTGTGCGGTTGTCAATCTGAATCACGGTTCCCCCTGCGCTTATCCCGTATTGAAAGTATGATGTCCAGCAGCCCCAACACTGCTGCCATTACGAATAGCCAATACACAGGGATGTCACCATGGGTGAAGGCTCTGTCTGCCCCGTATGCGGCCATTACCGTCAATACCCCAGACACCACGTAGTCTGCCATACTCCCCTCCCTCACTGTATCGTGAGCCTGTTCAACTCACTGGTTCGTATCTCCTGACGCTTGGTGAACTCCCTCCAGTACCGCCTCCTCTCCTGCCGGGTCCACCCAGCCTCACGCATATGCCAGTCCATGGCATCCAGTACCCGTATGCCCTTATTGACTTGGCGCTTCAGAAGCCAATGGCGTATAGGCTGCGGCAACCGCCTGCGTATCCAGTACCATACCCTTTGCATCACTCTACCTCACTCCCAGTCACTCACGTCCGTCCCCTCGATCACCGCACTGGCGACAAACGGGAAACTGGCCATGATGTCCTCAAACTTCTCTCCCTTGACCGCAAGGTTGTGGCGGCAGTTCACCACCTCGATGACGGGGGTGTTCTCCCCTTCCACCGAATACATCCTTGCACGAAGATTCACTTGCACGAGGAAGGGCAGGTCATTGAACCCTGACGCCTCATAATGCCCATTCCACTTGGCATCATCACTCTTGCCCCCACTCCTGTCCACATACTGCTTCTTGTATTTACAGATGAGGATGAGGTTCTTGTCCGTGGAGAAGGCCGCATCAATCAGTTCACGGAACTCGGCATTGACTGTGCCATAGTGGTGGGGCTTCACCTGGGTGAGCTTGCCCAGTATCGCCAGCCGCGCCATCTCCCACGCCTCAGTGTCAGTGTCCATCACCACGGTGCGTATGGTACTGTCGCCCAGCAGCGTATGGAAACACTCCTTGAACCTGCCCCAGCGCCGTTCCCAATCGGCTTGGTTACGGCTTGGCATACTGCGGAAGTTGGTAGTGTATATCTCCTTGTCACCAGCAAACTTCTCCACGACGCCCTCCAACCCCCTGTCCATATCCAGAAGCCCTATAGGAGCCGGTGCTGTAAGGGCAAAGTGGGTCTTGCCACATTTCTCCAACCCACCTATTCTGGCTATCAGCCTGCGTACACTATTGGTCGTTGCCCGTTCAAATCCCTTCGGCATCCTACTCCTCCTTCCCATTCACACGTTGGCGTATCATTTCATTCCGCAGCGTCTCCACCTGCTCCTCCAACGTGATGACCCGGGCTGCCAAGTGGGTGAGCATGCTGTTGGTGACATCAGTAACCACATCGACAGGGTTGAGCCTATTCTTCACCCCATGAAAAGACAACAGGGTGATAAGCCCATGAAACGACTCATCCTGAATGGCAAGCTCCCGTACCAGCTTCCTTTCTTCCTCATCCCTCAGCTTCATCTCGCCCTCCTGCTGTGCGCATGGCTACTGTGTGCTTCAGCAGGCGAAGTATACTCCCTTATCTGCCCCACATTATTGCACTCAAATCCAGCAAGCCTGACATTCCGATGGCGATACATAACCCCCGTCTTGTATATTGACAAGACTTTGCTTTCCGTCACCCCATCATTACCGATGAGCCTGAGTACATCCCCATCAATACGGAGTTCCCATCTTATCTCAGGCACCGTATCCATATCCTGAGCATTGCTGATAATATTACGTATCATATCTTCCTCCCACTCACCACCGGGACATCCTTCACCACCAGCCCGGGAATATACCGTTTGCCACTGGCCTTGGCATACTTCTTCGCCATACCCATATTCACATCCACCAGTGTGTCAGGCACCTTATCCTCGACTATGGCCTTGAGCAGCGTCACCTTGTCCTGCACAGTCACGGCGATATCATACCGCACCGTGGTGGTCCCCACACTGCTCCTCACTGACTTGTCCACTTCCTTCACCACTTCGGTGGGGGCTACCACAACCTCCGACTCAAGCAGGGACTCCACCAACTCCACATCCCCACTCTCAATAGCCTCATCCACTTCGCGCTTCAACTCCTCCTCCTGCCGTTTCCGCTCTGACTCGGCAGCGATCTCTGCATCCCGTTCCTTCTTCTTCTTCTCCAGTTCACGAGCCTGCCAATCAGCAGCAATAGCCCCATCCACTATCCTCTTGGCCTGATTGAATGGCTGCTGCAACCGCTTGCACCGATCAAGCAGGCTCTTGTGCAGCTCGTGGGCGTGTTGGATGTCAGGCCTGAACTCCTCCTCGATGAGCTTCACCGCAGTACGGGTGGCAATAGCAAACTCGCTCGCCTGCTCCCTGCTCTCATCGTCGGTAATGCGCAGGGCTTTGGCCTGCTCAATAATCTCATTCCCCTGCTTCTCGTACTTCTGTACCATTGTCTCTTTCATTTGCCTTCCCCTTTCAAAACTGGAATTAATTCCCATGCCCACTCATCAGCAGAGAAATCAATGAATGCATAGTGTACCTCCCCAGCACCAATACGCACGCAGTCTGGGTCCGGCGTAAACCATCCACCAACCTTGACCCCACTTTTCCCAGAATATACGAAGTGGCTTAAATCTTTGGGTAAGCTAAGTGCAGAGACGCCAAATGGCTCCCCTTTAAATATTGTCCCTTCCCTCGGTATACTCATTTGCCTATTCCCCTTTCAGTTAGCGGCTTTCCATATCCCTCTTGGCATTCAATATTGCCGTCCAGTTCTCGGCCAACTCCCTTTCACTGAACACGAACTCCCACACTGCATACTCCGGCACCCCGCTCGTATAATCCCCCCTCAGATACAACACCCGCATGATAGCCCGGCTCACCCCCAGCATATAACAGTACCCCTTCACCTGCACCATCCATGCCCAGTTCTCAGCCGGTACCTTATTCGATGACATCAGTGTTGCCTTATACTCCTCCAACACCATGTCCCCATCCTCACACAAGAGTCCGTCCGGGCTGCCTATCACCCCATCCCTTTCCACTTCACCCGGACGAACCGCCGCTTTCTCACCAAACGCCTGACTCAGCGCCACCTCCCACAGATACCCCTTCTCAAAGTGCATCTTGGCATCATGGCTCGGTGCTATCTCCTCCCTCATCCCCTCCTTCATCCACCTGATCACCTGGCTCAGGTGCGTCCCCGGAGTCCTGCTCTCCGTCTGCTCCGTCGTCCACGGAAACTCCTCCGGCAGCTTTCGCACTCGCATCAACCCTCTCCCTGTTCTTCTCCTCGAAAGGAAATGTGGAGGCGTCCCTCACCAGCACATACTGGTTAATGAGCGCCAGTTGTGCCTTTGGGTTGCCGTTGAGTTTGATGAACTTTGCCAATAGCACTTTGCGCTTCTCCAAAGGAAACTTCTTGCCAATCAGTCTCCCCATGGTGGCGTCGAACACTGCATTGGGGTCATTCATCACCCCCTTGTCCACGTACACTATGTAGCGTGTTAGTCTTCCCATATGCTTCTCCTTACTTGGTTATTGGTGAAATTGCCTACTACAAACACCCACACGACGAGAGAAACCCCCAGAAGCGGATTATTGCCCATAGCAATAACCCCGCAGCGATACACCCTACTCCCATCTCGATGTTCTCGATGTGGTTGGTTACTTCTTCTTTCCAATCATCCTTTCCCATTGTATTCCTCCAGTTTTGTTGGGTGGTTTATGGGTTGTCCAGACTAACATCATTCCCCCTTATTATTCCGGGGCGGGCTGCCAAATATGGCCGATACACGTCTGTATCACCACGCCCTTATTTTTTGTGAGCCGATGCCGACCGGTAACGACCGGACATTTTTAATCACCGGCTCACATATTCAAATACTGCCCCAATAATAGCGATACCCCACATAACACACCATATCACAACAAACCATACTGGCGGAAGCTCGCCGTCATCGCGCTCCATTAACATGATATACCCCCCTTATTTTTGTAAGCCGGGCAGGGAATCGAACCCTGCTGCGGATTGCTCATCACGCAACCATTCACATAGCTTTCGCCACCGGCTCACATATTTATTGTGGGAGAGTTGCTTTAATCAGTGATCGGGCGCATGGGACTATCTGTTCGCTCAGTCCGCATGGGTAGCGCGGATATCATGGCATAAGTTGTTACTTATGGCGAATACCACAAATCTTCCCCATATCTTTGTCCAGCGTGTGCCTGTGATTATCTGAACTCTCCCACCTATTCGATTGTCAAAGAAGCAGTGGCAGGGGCAGTGAGTAGGTCATCCGTGTCCGGGTAACAACCCGTTATCAGGGGCATGGCACACCTTGCCTACTCTCCCATGCCATCATTTACTGCCCCACACCGCTTCACCGTGACTGGCTCCAGGGTTCCGTATCCCCGGTTGTCTGACCAGACCCTACTGGTTCCAGGAGTGGTTACCACTAGCCACACTACCCACTACGCCAGCGTCAGCACTCCACCCTCAAGCGCCCACGCTTCTTGCCCACTGAGCCAACCATCATCGTTGGCCGCCTTGAGCAGCATTGTACGCTCCTTGGAATCCAGCGCCTTGAAGTCGGCATTGGTCGTGAGTGCCTTCAGCAAATCCTTCTTTGCCAGCGACCCTCCACCATCAACGATGGCTCCCACCACCATGCCTGACAGCGTCTCAGCCTGCGCCTCATCCAGCGCCACGCCTGCCTTGCCGCCACTCCCCTTCTTGCCCTTTCCTGTGGCCGCATCATTCTCCCACGGCAGCTTGTTGATCTTGGTCACCACGATCACGGTCTGCTCACGGTCTTCCGGCCCACGCTTGATCCCCTTGTACTCAATGGGTTTTCTCACGACGTGGACATTCACCCCCTTGATGCAGCTGACGTTCTCTGCATCAATCTTGTTGAGTGGGAATCCTGCCTCCACCAAACTTGCCATGAACCGGGGGAACTTGGCGGTCTTGGTGAGAGTCGCCTTGGTCCTGACCGGGATCAGCTTCATTCCCGTATCATCCGGAACGAAATCATCATTGCCGCCAACGCTGAGTTTTTGCTCTGTTATCTCCCCATCCGACTCGAATTCCACCAAGGCTATAGGTACTTCCTTTGGTGCTTTTCCATCATAGTCAGACATCGCAAACCTGATATCATTGATCGTGACATCCACATCATCGAGCAGCCCACCGCTCTCGGTATACGAGTCAGGCCGCAGATTGACAAAATTACCCATAACGCTACTCCTTTTCCATTGCGTGCTTGAACTGTGGCCTGAGACTCTCCCAAGCCACTCCCTCCGACTCCAGCCTCCTCCTTTCCTGCTCCACTACCTTACTCGCCGCACTGATGATGAGTGCGGTAACGTGCGGGTATTCGTTCGGGAGAAAGTATACCACCCTCTCCATATCCTCCACCAGGTCCGGCGGAAGATTGAACGTCTTTACCACAACTTGACGATTTTTTCTCACTCTTGGCATAATCCTACCTCCAATAGCCCTACTCATTTGCCTTCAGCCAAGTAATATATATATAATATATATTACTTCCACGACCCCTATTCATGCACCAACCAGACCACTCTATTCACAGCTAACACATAGTAAAACTACATACACTCCGCCATACACTCTATGTAAGTCCATATGCCACACATGATTACCCATCACTCCACCCCAAAATAGGGGGTATGGGTGTAGAAAAGTGTGTATAGTAGGCGCAATGCCAATAACCACGGGCGTTTGCGCGTTCACAGGGGGGTGTGTATGGGTGTGTATGGGATATAAAAGGAGCCATACACAGGTATTCACGGCCATACACATGGGGGTGTGTATAATACAACAACAACAAATATATATACTTACCTCTATATTCTTCATTTATTCACCCCCATACCCCTATTATACTCCCTCTCTTTATCTGACAAGAAGTATTTGCCATCGGCATCACGCATAACAAAGTCCTCATCCCGTAGTGATCTAAGCCGATTGCATATGGTTTGTACACTCTTGCCAAGGCACTTTGCTATGGACGTGGAGGTAATACCACCCCCATGCCCCTGTATGACAGCAAGTATATGCTTGCGCTCTTGTGACAGCCCACGGTCCCAATCCAAAAGCCCATACTGATTCGTATCCACATCGAAGGAGAACTCATACCCACACTCAATAATATTCCTCCCCTTGCACTGGAGTGTGGCATTCGTCTCTCCGTCCTTGCGTGTCAGGAGGTAGCCGCAGTCGCAGGACCCCAATACCGCATTGCTCCCTGACACGAGGTCTGTCCAGGAGCCATCACTCCTCCCCTTGGGCTTGGACGTATGGTGGATGAGGAGGAACCCTGCCTTATACGCATCAGCAACCTTACGTATGGCCACGAGTGCTGATCGGTCATTCTCCACCACGTCATTGCGCAACTTACGGCCATGCAGGAATGTACCCCAGGTGTCAATCACCACCAACCTCACGTCCTGGAAGTAGTCCAGCTTCTCGGCCAGGTAGTCGAAGTCATAGTGGGGGGTGTTGAATACAAAGTGGAGGTTGTCGGGCATTACCCCATCATCACACACGTTACGCAACAGCTTTGCCACTTGCTGATCGCCATTCTCTATGGGAAAGGTGAGGTAGAGAATGCCACTGGGGCGCTCCACGGGTATCTTGCCCCATACAGGGCGTCCCAGTGCCGTGTCAATCATGGCGTTGAGTATGAGGAGTGACTTGCCACACTTGGGAGGGGCTACTATCATGTTGACTCCAGTACCGGGCAGGATATGGGGTATCACCCAGTACGTTGGGGAGAAGGTGGCTTTGGCCAAGTCAGCGGCGGTAATGGTGTCGCTGCTGGGGTCTGAGTATGTGGCCGGTGACAGGGGTATGATGTTGCCCACTATCCTATTCCTCCTTGTCCGGGGTGGCAGTTGGTTTCTCGGCGATAAGGGCGTCGATTTGTTCAACGACCTGATGTGGCATAATGCCGTGTATTAGTTTCTCACGCATAGACAAAAGCACCTCCTGATAATCAATCTCCGTCACCCTCCGCTCGTCATATCGCCTGTTTGGATTGTCAGGGTGATGTTTCTCGGCAACGAGAGTGTTGATTTCATTCCACTGTTCCCGCGTGATCACCGGTGCGTTCGCGGCTGCGGCAAGGGCAAGGGCGATTTTGTAAGCGGGATCACCTGACACAAACCAGCATTTCACGCCGCCAAGTGTTACCGCCAGATCATCGAGTGTGGCGGGATTGAGATTGTGGACATGGGTCAGTTTCATGCCAGTGCCGTTGATACCATTGCTTGTGCAGATCACTCCACGACCACATATTTCGGTCAGTTTGACTATTTCGCTGCGCAATTTATACCAGTATCCAATCTTTAGATCATCGGGTTTCATGATTCCTCCTTCGTCAATTTCGGTTGCTTGATCTGGCGCATACAGCAGGTTATTATTCCTCATTGACAGATTTAGTGTTTATCCCATGTTTGTAAATCTGCTTCTGTGCTCTCGATTAAATCATCTTTCTTTCCTCTAATCCACTGCTCAACTTGTTGCAGTCTGTTCTTGGAACAGCCAAGACGTTTCAATGTTATCACAGCTTCTTCCGCTTCTTTAATTTCGGTTGACTTCATCACTCCTCCTTCGGCAGTGTCATATCGCCCTTGTGGACTTCGACCGGACAAGGGATGATGCCGTGTTCGCGGATGCAGGCAAGAATGAATGTTCCGGTAGCGAGGTTGGGATAAATTGCTGCCCTCTTGTTTGCCATACTGATATAGAGCGACCCTTCCCCATTCTCACACACGATCATCTGCTTGCCATCGACCGTGAAGACATAATCTGATTTCTTGGCGGGTCTGAGCATAGCCGCTGGACACCAGTTGTGACTTCTCAGGAAATAGTGATTGGTTTCTCTGTCATAATTATCGATAATATTAAGTCCAGCACTATCATGCCAAACCCAATCGCCAACCTTGAACTTTGGCGCGGGTTCGTCAGGGACAACACGGAGGATTTCGCATGGAGTTTCAGACCATGCATATACCGCTGTACCGTCAGTGTCCGTCCACTGCGGGGACTTATCCGCGCCTATTTCAGACATTTCCCCTGCATATTCGAGATGTTCACCTGGTTTGATTTTTATTGTGTCAAAGGAACATACTTCCCCCATAAACCTCTCACCTGCTTCATGCTCCGACCTGACAACGTGTGTCACGCGGCGTTCGTCCTGATACAGCTTGTCAATCCGCTCGACACAGGCGTTGAGTGCATCGGCGGACGATTCGATGGCTTGCACGGCGTCATTCAGGATGTTCTTTAGTTCTGTTTTCATGATTTCCCTTTCTTTGCCGTTATAACCACACTTAGAATTATCGCCGCCAGCCATATAGACAAACCATACGCCGAATGACCGGTATTATCCATTACGGTAGCGATCTTACCGGCGGCAATGCCAATACCAACCCACCATAATCTTACGGGTATTTCTTCCATCATGATTTACCTTTCAGTTCAGCGATCTTGTCGAGAACGGCATTGATGATTATCCTCGGTTCACCCGGCTCAACACAGGTACGATTACACCACTCATCCCTAAGCCAATTCCCCAACGCATCTACATCGAACGGCTTGGCATTAGCACCATCAACCAGCATCTTAACATATATCCACTGACGGTCGTTATAGTCCTGTACAGGCGCGTCATCAAGGTATATCTCACCAATAGTGGTACCCTCTGCGTCCTTTATTCTGAGTTCATATGGGTCAATAAGATCAAGCCTTAACGGCAAATGTAATTCGAGTCTATCCATCACTTGCCACCTTTCAGTTCGGCGATCTTGGTGAGAACGAGGTTGAATGCTTGATGTTCAGAATGCAGTTGCTCCAACCATTCCTCCAGCGCCGCAAGGTCGAATGGCTTGATAACCCCTTCATCGTAGATGGGGACGGCAATTACATCAGCCCTATCGACACCATACTTGATAAGATCGAAATAACAATCAGCACATAACGGTCCAATTTCTGCGCGATCCGTCGTGACATACATCGAATCTTCCGATCTCCCCGCCCGTCCTGTTGGTTGATCACATAAACAGCAGCGTTCTATTTTATCCATATTACTCCACCCCTTTTTCGTTGGTCACTTCCGGTTGTCAGGATTCCTCTGGTCTGGGCCAGTTATATCCGCCAGCACCATAACGATCTACCGCCATCATGCACGGCATTATGACATTGCCTGCTGATTTGATAGTCTCTATGAGCCACTTGGATGTTATTGTATTCCAGTCACCACCTTCATAAACAATCCTGATATTACCATCACCAGTCCAATACAGCCGCGCCCTGATCTCCTTACCATCAGGTGTTGTGACCGTGTTTACCCATTCGGCAGGTGTGAGGTGACGTACTGCGCCTTTGCTGGGGCTTTCATATCTGCCATTGGGCATCCGAACCCCAAGCAGAGTATCACCAACGTCTTCTATTGTCACTCTATCACCATCCCACCAAACCAAATCGCCAACATGGAACTCTGGTTCAACGGGAGGGAGTGTGCGGAGAGCGTTGAGAATGGTGAGAATATAGCCAGCATCTTTTATGCTTTCAAAACACCCATAAAGTCCACTGGGCAGATCAGTAGGATAACCACCATCACCTAATGATGTACGCCATATCCAAATGGCGTGGCCGCGATGCCAGCTTCTTGCGGCGAATATTCTCCCACTTTTCACCCTCACTACCCACGCGCCGCCATCTTTCAATAACCCTGTTTCCCTGATGATACGGTCAACGTCAGGCAAACCACAGAAGTGATAGGATGACTTCTTGGATTTCTTCTCTCCGGGCTTACGCCGCCCCCAATAAGTAACAGTGACACGCGGTTCTTTGGGCTTGGATTTTGTCTTGTCGGGAACAGCTATGAGTTTTTCATGTCCAACATACCCCTTACCATACCAAACTGTTCCGTGGTTTAGAAAGAATGTATCATCTTCATCCTTCTTAAGTTCTCCAGCGAACTCAAGATGGTGATTCGCCGGAATTTTAGATTGTGTGTATCCAGTACAAAAGCCATCAAACAGTTCGCCTTTCCTGTGTGCAGATTTTGGAGTTTTCTCCGATACCTTCTTGGGCGCATTCTTCTTCCACTTGACAATTTCCTTGTCAATACGGGCAAGCATGGCAGCAATAGGGGCAGTGAGGTCACGGCCATTCTTTTTGGCCTCACCCACCGACCAGTATTCATTTGCACAAGCCTTCCGCTTTTCGTTTGGGCTATCTTGTAAAGGACATTCATTCCTACAGGCGTCCGAATCGCACCCGAATAACTGGCATAGTGCACAATAACTTGCAATGGTTGAAATCTCCTCACCTTTCCGTGCAAGAACAGCATTATCTTGCCAGTGTTTCCTGCTCTTATATAGAGCTGTCAGTACTTCCTGGTACGTGTGAGTCCCCATTGCCATCTCCTTCTTCAGTGTGTTTACCCATGACCATATCCAACACCCCATCAAACACTCTACTCTCCCACTTGCCCAAACGCTCCAACACCCTCCCAATCGCATTAGCAAACAAACACCAGCCAATAAACACTATTGCCACTCCAGTGAGCAGTATCCCTGCCCACCATACCGGGTACAGCATATCCCATACATCATAGCCCATTGGCATACCCAAACCCCCAAACAGCAAGTATAATCACGCCACTAACCATGGCAATGGCCACAACAATCGCCCCTACCCCAAGCGCAACAATAAAAGCCATAAACCCATAATCCAACCCCTCACGATACTCATCCCAAAAGAGTGCACGGAGCAGCAAATACAGGAAGCCAGTCTTCATCGTAGATAACCCCTCACTACACACGAATAACTGTGCCTTGTGTGTAACCCGTTGCTAACTGTAGACTTAGTATGAATTATTGCCCTACTGTGTCCCCTTGCCCTATACATATTAATTGCTACCACACTCATTGTCAAGTAAAAATTGTGCCCCATTTGAAAAAAGTCCCACTATCCCCTATTCCCCATTTGAAACCTGTGCCACAGTACCGTGCTTCTTGGCCACCCACTCAGCACACACCACCCATGGCTTCCCCACCATCCACCTGGCTATGGGCGGGGCGTCTACCACTTTGCCCCTACGCACTTCCACACCGTAATGGGCATAGGGTAAGTCAATACTGTATAGCATATCTCTGCCTCCCCATTTTAAACCTGTGTTTGCCAATGTCATTTGAAATCTCAGTCTCCCCATTTTAAACCCGACTCCCATACTCCCATTTTAAACCCGGCGCTACCACTACCAGACTGCTCACGGCTGCGGGAACCTGCCCCAGAATCGATTATCGCCCCCACAGGCGGCCAATGTATCGCCTGGGCTGTACAAAGGGCTAATATTGTGCCCGGCGCAATGGTCAACCGGGCACGGGGGAAACAGGGGGAAACTATTTTTTTCTGAGTACGTCACGGGCGATACGCTGTGTCTCTACTACCACGCCCTTATTTGCCCGCTTGTACATCATAGCGACATTCATATCCCGGTCGATCTCTTTCAGTGCTTCCCGCAGCCGCTTGTTTTCCTCGGCCAGGCGGTCATGATTATTGACAGCTTCAACGATCACTCGGCATATAGCCATTGAGCGGCCAGTTGCGCCATGCTCAATCTTACACACCAACCGCCCTCTGGCATCCCGAATATCAGCAGTGTGCTTCATCACTTCGCCAGTTATCGGCAGTTCAATCGGTCTCGGTGTTGCCTTGCTGTGATCTGTCATTCTGTGGCCTCCCTGTGTTGTGCGTGCTAACTGATATTGATACGTCCATGTACTTCGTTGCGCCATGAGTCCTCGGCATCTTCCATGCCCCGCCGGGAAGCATTGCGAATGGCGTTTCTCGCATCGTCAATATTCACATCGTACAGTTCTGATACATCCTCGCCAGTGACCAGCGCGAATAAAACTTCTTCGTCATCCGGGATGCTGTTTGCGATTGCCTTAAAGTCTTTGCCTGTCATAGCCTTACCCCTTTCCCCTTGGCAGCATCGGCAGTAATACCCCAATCACTACCAGCATTATCAGTACTCTAATCGTCTCCATATTCATTGTGTGCCCCTTAAAACAGTTTCCCGTCAGCCGTAAATTCATATGCATTCGCTTCGATTGTTTCGATAATAGCATCTTTGCTTGTCAGATAGTCATATCCTCTTGATAACATGATCCGGTAATCCTCCAATAATGACCGGAGAAACTCCTCATCGATATCATCATGATCCATTAATTCCTGATCATCGGTTCCGAAGTCGTAGTAATTCTCAGGATCAGCCATGAATATTTGCAATTCGGCCAGATAATCTTGTGCCGTCTTGTATGTCTCTGTTGTATCGCCGTGATTCTCAATGATGAGCTTTGCTACGCTTTCCGCCGATTCCATGAAACCGCCCTCGCAATAGCTTCCCCGGTCAAGATCAAAACCGGTTATTTTGAGGCCAATCTGCTCCGCGTCATAATAGACGTTCTCCCACCAGTCAAAGCCGCTGACATTGATATCATACAGGGATTCAAGCGCTTTTTCTTTAGCATCGTCCGATAATTCATCGAAGCGATACACTGTTGTCGTTACGGTGATGTCTCTCATTCTTCCCCCCTTGCCGTTTAGTGTTTGCCCCCTTTACCCGGCTATCGTTTGCCAAAATATCCCGGAATAAACCAGTTCTTATAGTCCTGGCGCTCATGATATGATACCTTGAACTGGCGCGGTGAATAGTACGGTTTCCGATTGGTGATGTTAATGTAAATCATTTCCGGGCGGTGCATTGCGTTCTGTTCCACGATACACGCTTCATCATACGTATCACAGCCAATTACCAGCTTGTTCTTACGACCTGCAGCTTGCCCCCAGCCAGACATAAATTTATCTGTCATGGCCACATAATATAGCTTGTTTCCAATTGCATCACTCATAGCCGTTTCCCCCTATAATAACTGTTTATAGTGCATTGCCTGTAGTTTCACTGCCCCCCACATAGAAACAACAAAATAAACCCTACTACGGTCCCAGCCGCACATATCATGGCCATAACCAGGGTAATGCATACCGACCCCGGATCAATCCTTGGCAGCTGGCCATACTGCCTTATATACCTATCTCTTGTGTTCATGGTGTTATCCTTTGGGAAAGATTTATTCTCCTTGTTTCGCCACATGAATCTTGACCGGCACGCCGCCGAAAATAGCGGTCTGGAGTCTGTATGGAGGTAACGGCGATTCCTCGTGAAATTCACCGGCCAATTGCGCCCGATGCTTCAGTGCATACCTCGATGTGCCGCTTTTCTTTTCGCCTGCATACCGCGCCGCTTGCGCTGCTTTCTTCGCTTGGTTCTGTGCTGTCTTGCGTTTCATTCTGCCCTCCATATGGCATACCGGACTTGGAACCGGGACTGTGGTTTACAGGCCATGACGGCCTCTCGCCAAGTCAATACTCGCGCAAATCCGCGAGAACAGCAGACACGACAGCCCGGATCGTCATGACAGCGCGACAGAGGTCATACATTCCGCCCCTCCCCTCTTCGGACAATATTCTCTCTCCAATACCACTGAGGTCGAGATCGTCAAGCCTAATCAGGTAATCATTCGCAGTTTCTCGTTTCATTTTCATTCCTCCCTTGTTTGCCCGGACTTGGAACCGGGACTGTGGTTTACAGGGGCGAACCCCTGTCCTCACCTTATGATGTGTGCGCCGCCATTGAAATTAACGAGGTAATTAGGTGGTCGGCAGCAGTAATGTCTGATTTCAATTGTTTCCGATCCTTATCATCCGCTACGAACGCCATGCCGGACTTCCATCCATTAGACAGTGATTCGAGGTCATCGGCCAACTTCAATAGTGTTTCGCGGTTGACGATCATTTCATCCTCCTGGTTATTTGATTGCGGCTATTCATAACCCGATTACGCGATCCCAAGCTCACCGGCAATATACTCCATCTCTTCATATGGGATATAGTGACAGCCGATAGTCATATTCCCGGATTCAATCTTAGTGACTGTGTAGTAATCAATCTTGATATCCGGGCATACTGTAGTGCTGTTGTCATGGGAATTCTTCACGATACGCCATATGACCTTGGCATGTTCGGTCAATACCTGAGCATGTTTGCTTGTTTCAATCCGTTTCCGGTCCGGTGACAGGCGTAAATAGGCCTTATTGTACAACGGACGTATACCCAGGCTGCTTGTAAATGGCGTATACTGCCAAGGCCTATTATTCCGCCAAGATTCAACCACACCGCAATACTTCAGCACTGGCAACGGATATTTGGCAAGGGACATATATTCAAGGTCTGGGGAAAGACTGCCAATATACTGTGTTTCGTGCATTCTCCATTTACGTACTTCTTCCCCAAGATCAAACGCAGCGATCCGGGCGCTATTAATGGCCGATACACGTTCAATTTCCCCCTTCAGTTCGGCAATAAGCCCGGAGTATCGGCGTTCGGTATCAGCCGCAATATTGGCCCTGTGTTCCGGTGACTCAAGCCTTGCCTTGCGCAATGCGATTTCTTCATTCTTGGCATCACGCAGCGCTTCAATGCTGGCCGGATCGATTGCAAGGAATTTACGATACTTGGCGGGCAGTGTGCTCTTAATGCAAAACCACGACACATACCCCCGCGCTTTGCGTACTGCCAAGGCCGCTTGGCCGTAGTCATCCGAATAGTACAAAGCCCGCTTGCCCTTCTCCATACCTTCCTCATACTGATCCATGAAATAGTCAAGATTGGCAATGTGTTTATGCTTGTTGCTGGCGGGATACTGCGGGTTTATTTCCACATTCGGTACTGTCAACACTTCATAATGGGAAAGGGCGCTACGGAACCCACTGATATGGCCCGCCGTAGTGAACGAGTACGTATTACTCTGTATAAGCGCCCGGCGCTTCTCCCTATCCACAATACAGGCAATGGCATAATGGCCATAGCTATACGCCATATCCCCTTGGAAGCTCACATTACCTGCACTGCCATACTCAAGGCCGTCTGGCCGGTTGGCGAACACGTGCATACATTCCAAACTGCTGCTAAATACATGTCTCACGGTGTTTCCCCCTTGCGTATTGTGTCACTGTGTGCGGCCAGCACTTTTCCCCGTATTACTGGCCATTTCCCCTATC
>JAQTTS010000184.1 GCA_028710655.1 Dehalococcoidales bacterium | reverse complement strand
TTTCTGTGGAGGACAGGGAGAACAACCGTATCACCAAGGTTATGGGCATGACCGTGGAGCAGGCGGTGAATATCTGGATAAATGCGGGAAAACCGGTAATTCACCTGTACCCCGGGGAGAATTGCTACGGCCTGGATGCGCTGCTTAGCCATACCGATATCCTGCCGAGACATCTCGAAGCAATAAAAGACTGGCTGTCGCAGCATACAACGCAGGTATGAGATGAGAGCATCTTTGAGTTTTTTTAAAGATATGAGCGAGATTGAGAACTTGCCTTCGGGAATACAAATACTGCGAGGCTTCAAGCTGGATGATGGTTTGCCGGTGCGTCCCGCCAGGTTTGAGAAGCTGGTGGAACGGCTCAACGAATGTGCTGACAACCACAGCAAGGCCGCCAAGTGTCATCGCTGTCCTTACCTGGCTGAATGCCTGAGCAGGTTCGATACCATCTGCGACAAGGTGGCCATGTATTGATGGCAACGATTACTGTCAACAGGAGATCACATTGAGCTGGAAATCGCAGTGGTTGAAGCTAGTTCCATCACAGAGATTATGGGTTGAAGTCTTCGGGATAGTCGGATTGCCCACGCTCGATAATGATCAAGTGCTGACAATTATCAATAGGCTACCGCAGCGTGAAGCTATAACAGTCAAGTTGAAGTTTGGCTTCGAGGGAAAGCCTCTGACACTCAGGCAAATTGGAAAGTCCCTGCCCCGTGCTGATGGCGATATTGGCGTTTCCAGGGAGATGGCCAGACTCCTGTTGAATCAAGCTCTCCGCCGGCTGAGAAATCCACGGTGGCGTCGCTACTGGCAGCAGGTAAAAGTATGAATATTGAGGCGTTGAAAGAGATATTGAGATTCGAGGTCACGACACCTGATTCTGAATACCCGCTAGGCTGGTGTTGGCGGCAGGTGAGAGTCTGGCCATCGATGCTCAACAAGCTGGTGATTGAGGGCTGCCTTGAGGTTACCTTCTCCTCCAACTCCTACACCGGCTATCGTCTCACCGAGAAAGGTAAGGTACTGGCTTCAGAAGTGATTATCCCTGAACCGGAGAAGTTACCAGCTAAAACCCTGGAGGTGCCGCAGGACATCTTTGAGCCTATCGAAGGCTACCAGGACATCAAAGACCTGGCGCTTAACGTTCTTAAAGCAGATAAGCCGGTACACGTTCTATTCACCGGCGTGCCCTCATCAGCCAAGACCATGTTCTTGATGGAGATGGCAAACATCGAAGGTGCAGTCTACATACTGGGATCACAAGCAACAAAAGCAGGTATCGCCGATACCCTCTTCGACATTCAGCCGCTATTGCTGCTCGTGGACGAGATCGACCGCATCGGCACCAAAGACATCGCTATCCTCTTGTCTTTGGCCGAGACTGGCATAGTCACTGAAACCAAGTATGGTAGGCGAAGGGAAACAAAGCTCAGCACTAAGATATTTGCTGCCTGCAACAGCCTCAATATGCCCCGGGAGCTGATCAGCCGTTTCTTGGTGCTCCACTTTAAACCTTATGCTATTGAAGAATTTATCAGGGTAGCTACCAGCATCCTTGTCAAAAGGGAAAGGCTGGACCATGACCTGGCTCTATATATCACCCAGCGAACTTGGCAGCTTTTCCCCAAGTATCCTGACCCACGACAGGCAGTGAGAGTAGCACGTCTGGCCAGGACCAGGGAAGATGTCGAAAGGTTGCTGGACATCATGCTCCGGTACGCGGACGCTCAGCCCTGACTTGCCCCGGCAAATTTACAGGCAACTTCGCAGGATGTAGTGTATTTGCAGCGAGAGCGGGTGACCCCCGCCTGGAGTAAAGAGAATATAACCTTACGTATAAGGCCTTACGTATAGATTTTTTTATTCAATTGTAAGGTCGAAGGTAAGGCAACTTATGCAGAGCAAACGTAAGGTTAACGAGGCAATTAACATGGAAGACGATGAGATCCTGGGAAGCACCGGCGATGGTATCAAGAATAAGATAAGCTCCCGTCTTATGGAAGCCACCAGCAAGGAAGATCTGCAACGTATTCGCAAAGAGCTTATTGCCGAGGGTGAGAAGGAAGGCTCGATTGATGCCGTGGCCCATATGCTGCGAAAGAAAGGCTATCTCAAGTTCGACAGCGGACGATTGTCGGCTCTGCCAGTCAGGTTAGGTCCCAGAGATGTTATCCCGCCCGAGGTGATGATCGAGCGCATGAAGCTTGAAGATGGGCAGTACAAGGATGGGCTCATCGACGGCATCGGGCTGGTGTTTGCTATCGCCCGCTATAACCAGATATTGGCAGCCACGCAGGCCGAGGTCACCGAGACTCAGCTCAAGATATTGCGCGAGGCTAAGAGCGAGTCTGGCGATGTGGCCAAACAGGCAGCAGAGGAGACGGCAGCTAGGGTAGTGTCTTATTTTGATCAGAAAAAGCCTGAGCCAGCGTCGTCACCTAATCCCATGGAAGCAATGTTCGCTAGGCAGATGGAGACAGTCCTTGATCGCCTCATGGGCAAGATGTTTGGCAGTGGCACGGGACAGGGAGACCAGTCTCTGCCGCCAGGCTGGACCGACCAGAGGAAAGGAGTATAGCCATGTTCGATATGAATACCATGCTGAGGACATACGGTATAGACTCGGAAACTTTTACTAAAATGCAGGCAATCACTTCGAGGATAAAGGCGGAGGTGAGCACTGACAATAATGAGGTAAAGGTACGCCTTGAGACCAGCGATCCTGAAGCTAATGAGCTGATGCTGCAGGTGAAGGAAGCGGTGATCAAAAGCGTTGCTCAGTGCCTGTACCAGTTCTTCGGCATCCAGGGAAAGAGGCTGTGATGGATTGGGAGCTTGCCAGGTACTTGATAGCATTGACCATGCTGAAATCAGGCTACGATGCTTCTAAGTCTCCACAACCATTTGAATTAGAGACTTGCCAAGACAAATTGACAGCTTCCAGCGCAGATGATACTGTCAGGGTAGAGCCACCTGAGCTGCCGCCACGACTCAGGAAATGGGCCAATAAATCGGCTCAGAACTATGCCCGAGCCCAGGAAAGAAAATGGCGAAATTGGGAGCAGGCAATGTTCGAGCTGAAGCCCAAGGCTTAAAAGTTACAACTTAAAAGAGCTGGTGAGTCTGCCGGAAGAGAATTCGGCTCACCAGCTTTTTTTCTTTGGGCAGGCTTCCAGCAAAAAGGGGGTAGCATACTGACCGCAGAGGTTGGGCTACCCCCTTTCCTTTTGCGGACAGGTGCTACTTCCAAAACTAAAAAGGAGGTGCCACTATGGCCAAATACGCGAGCTGGGCTGATCTGGAGAGAGAAGCCCCACAGAAGTACCAGAGGAAAGCGACGGGCGATGCCTATCGCGCCGGACTACAGAGGATTGCTCCCCCTGGATCCAACGTCAGGGATTCCAGGATACGGGGCTATTCCGCCGGTATCGATGGCAAAGGCCCCATCTGGCTCCGTGAGTTTCGAGAAGCCATGTTTGGGGGATGATCTCCACGCTCAACGCCGTGATATGCCTGGCAATAGGTATGGTGGCGGCATATCGTAACGATATGTCTCAGGTGGCTAACTCCGCATCCAATCCCTTTCCTGGAAACAGACGGGCGGAACTGGAGAAAAAGTACGGCCGCTGGGCGGTCCAGATAGCGATAGCCAACTGTCCGCTAGGCAATTTCGAGCGTATCGAGCGAGAGGCCAAACGACTGAGTGAATCCAGACTATATAAAAGGAGGAAATAATGTTCACAGCACAGCAGGTCTTCTCCCCGGTAACCCCACACCAGGTCTACAGCCCGGCGCAGGTGTACAGCCCATCAACGACCTATTCCCAGCAGCTCAACATCAGCGACATCCTCAACTCGATTATGCCGATGATGATGATGGCCATGGTCTTCTCAATGATTATACCCATGTTCAAGGGCATGACCAAAGGAATGAACTAAGGAGGTAAAGCTATGTATACAGCGCAGCAGTACGTGCCGCAGCAAGTGACCACCTACTACCGACCGAGCCAACTCGACATGACCGAGATCATGAACTCCATCATGCCCATCATGATGATGGCCATGATGTTCAGCATGATCGTCCCTATGTTCAAGGGCATGACTAAGGACACAGCATAAGGAGGCGGCATGAAGACAAAGACATTATCGAAGAATAATGGACAGGGGGTGTTCAGCCCACAGGAGATCTCGGCGTTGCAGATTCCCGGTGCGGTGCAGGGACTCCCTGTAGTGGCCTGGGACCACCGCAACAACCAGTATGGCGCCCTCAATCAGGGTTTTCTTGCCGAGCTCTGTCTCCTGGCTGAGAAGGTCTATATCCTGGATCGTCTCGATGATCGAAACCACACAAAGGTAATCATTGAGAACGGTGCTGTGGCAAATGATGTCAGCAAGGGCACCATTGAGGTTCCGACAGGCGAGGTATGGTATATCAACCGCCTAGCCGTGGTCTGTCCTGCGGCTGATGCCGATGGCTCAGCCAAGTTCAACATCGAGGTCACTTCGTTTCCCAAGGTCGACTCGGCCAACAAGGATTACCTGCCTGCCGATGTCACCGCCATGGGCGCCACCACCAATTATGACCTTGCTGACCCAGGACAACTCGGCACCGACATGAGGCTGGTCGGTGGCGACAAGTTGGTACTCAGGCTTACGGTAACGGTGGACTTCACTGCGGACAAGGACTTCTACCTAAGGGTCTACGGGCGCAAGGGCAAGAGGCTGGTTTAGACGCCTGCTACACGAGCAGGGTAGTAGCCTTAACTGGAAGGAGGCAGGCCGTGATGGAAATCATCTTGCTGCCGGGTTACCATGCCGTTCCAATAGGGCAGGTTGCCAACTCTGGCCAACTCAGCATTTTTGAATCGCTAGAGCAGGGACAGGCCGAGGAGAGTCGCATGCTGGCTAAGCTGGTATTTCGATACCGTTCATCCAACTTCGAGCAACTGGCAACTGAGATCAATCAGGCTTGTGTAGC
>JAQTTS010000183.1 GCA_028710655.1 Dehalococcoidales bacterium | reverse complement strand
TAACCGCCTTGAGCAGAGAGCCCTGCTTTACCACTTCCTGAAGGGCCTCTATTACCTTCTGCTTGTGGGCCGGGTAAGGCTGCCACTTCCCCAGTATGAAGGCGCCGTCACGTCTTTGCCCCTCGATGGCAACAATGTAGCCGGGACTCACCGGGCTTCCCACATGCCTGCCTTCAGCCGCCTTCGAGGCGCGGCGCCGGCCCAGCCTTATGCCGAACTTCTTCATCTCGTCGGCGGAATCCTCGATGTCCTCGGCCAGGTTTTCCCAGTCTCGGGGAATGGCCGGATTATACACCCCTTCGGGGGTCCGGATGCGGCACTTTTGCTCCTTCAAAAGCTTGAGGAGCTTATAACCCAGCACCCGGTCCCGGTCTCGTGAAAGACGGCTCATCCCTTCGGTAAGATAAACTGCGCCGATCTCACCGCTCTTCATCTTTTCCGATAGAGTCGCCAGGCCGGGACGCTTTTCTTCGCCTAAGGATCCGGACAGCCCCAGGTCACGGCAGTCGATCAGGATGCCCCCATCCTCAAGTGCCCGGTGGATATCAGCGCCGCTCTGTATGTCCCCCAGCCATTTCTCCACATCGCTGGCTACCAGCGCTGTCCGGTAACCGTCCTTGATGGCAATATCCAGGAGCTTGGCAATCTCCATGATCGACTCATGACTGTCACGAATCTGTCCCTGAGAAGAGACACGGCCATAAACGAAGGCCTTCTTGTAGGGGAGCGCCCTTAGCTCATCTTCACCCGGAACGGCCCTGGCCTGCCGCACTGTTTGAATGATCTCGTTCAGGTTCATTTCCAACGTCCTCCCTAATCATTTGGGCGATCACCCATGCGATATCGGCCGATAGCGGCGGCGTGACCGCGATCACCCTGGGTTCACTTTTAAGTGACATCGCCTTCCTGGCAAAGAGTGTCGACCACTCTTGCCACTTGCTATTACCCTTGATGATGCCGCTAACCTTCCTCACGGTCTCCAGGTCGTTCTGGATCACCGTGGAAACGTAGCGCCCCAGTAGTTCGGCCGGCTGTTCCTTATCACCGCCTAGAATCGGGGCAAGCTCATCGAGAAGCGACTTTCCTACCGGGCTAAAGGGAGCAATCGCTAGCACCGTAACCGAGCGCAGCACGTCGGCCCTGGCCTCGACCTCATCTTCCTTAAAGCTAGTTAGCATTACCCGTGAGTCAAAACATCCTTCAATCACCGGCTTCACCCGGGCAATGAGCTCCCAGCTTCTGGCGGCTTTTTGGAAATCTTCCAGGGGGACGGTATCCGGCGGCGGCAGTTTGCCGTTCCGCTTCTTCATTATGGGATCCAGTTCTACCGGCCGGCTTAGTTCCAGAATCCCGTCATCGCCCACCTCATCCACGACCTCAGAGAAGCTCCGCGCCGGCAGCGCCCATTCCGGCAGGCCCCCAGCCTCCTTGAATGGGTCGTACCCTCTCTTCAGCCATTCGGTAAGCCCTTCTTTCTTCATTTCGTTACCTCCTTACTTTTTCTCCCTTTACCGTGGGGAAGCTCATCAACCGAGCCCAGCCCCATCAACCGGAGCATCAGGGGCAGGTTATGCCAGAGCTTCCGCGCAAATACCCTCACGGTGTCCTTGTTAGAGCCGGAAAACTTAAGGCTTATCTCATCGTCAGCGCTCATAATTACCTCGGCCTGAATGCCAGCCATGGCCTTGGAGTAGCTTTCAATCGATTCCGGGGAGACCGCCTCAACCTTGAAAAGCTGCTTGGGCTCGACTTTAACGCCGTCCTCAAGGACGGTAACCCGCACCTGGTCGCCCTTCTCCAGGTTCCACTGTTTTACCATTTCATCGGGCACCGCCATTACCAGGCTCCCTCCCATCTTCATCAGCCGCCTGTCGACGTATTTGCCTGAGCGTTTTCGCCTGGAATCAGCCATGTTAACCTCCATCATATCTATACCATTAATCTATATGATAACGCGTGATTTGTCAAGTCTTAACTTACCGTGCAAAGGTGAGACTTCCGCGATGCAAGCGTGAGCCGTGGTATTCTTACACTTTTCTTGCACTGTTAGCTTTGCACTCCCGCCGGGCCAGGGCTTATATAGGGGGGAGGGGGGTAGCTTGTGCAATGCCTGCGGCCATGCGTAACCGTACCAATAAACCGTGCATAAAATAGGTGCGGGAAAAAGTGCATGCAAAGGTGGGGTGTGCAAAGGAGTGATCCGATTAATTGCCGGCTACCTGCTGGGCTCGGTTACGATGGGTACCAGGACGATGTAAAGTTATGCAGATGGTTACGTTTTCTTAAGGTTTCCCTAAGATTGTATTTCTCACGCGAAAATCCTATACTATCACCCGGTAGTATCGTAGAAAACTCTACTTTTAGGTTACCACGTCTGACTTTCTAAAGGAGGAAGTATTGGACATCAAACACAAAGTCGGTATCTTTACACTAGCTCTCGCTCTAACAATATCTGTTGCAGGCACCTCATGTACTACATCTGGGACGGAGTCCACCCAAGCGCCTGAACACTCTATTAAGCTCGGCGCGGAAGTAGAACTGACTACCCAGACTATAGGGCCCTCGGGTGGGACGATTGTCGTTGATAAGCCCGGCGATCCTCTCGATGGCATGAAGCTGGATGTTCCTGCTGGCGCCTATAGTGATTCCAGGTCATTTGAAATATCCTACGCCCCGATTACCGGGCATGACTTCAATCAATATTTCAACCCTATCTCCCCGATGATTACAGTGGAAAATGGTGGTGACTACTCCGAGGAGTTGATGACCGTCACCATACCGGTGACTATACCGAATGAGAGTTTCGCCATGGCCTTCTACTTCGACGCCGCTACCGGGAAGCTCGAGGGTATACCTTTACTGGATGAAACGCCAGATTCAATCACCATAGTGACCCGTCACTTCTCCAGTTTTCTGGTAAGCCTCATTGACACGATTGCTCTGCCGGATGAGGTTGACTCCGGGTTCCGCCCCGGCGTTGACGACTGGCAGTTCGCCAACCGCGGATCTTACATTGTCCCCGGCGGTCACTGTGCCGGGCAGGCTATCAGCGCCATGTGGTACTACTGCGAGAAGCATAAGAAAGGGGAGCCTCACCTCTACGGGCTCTATGACAACAACGGCGGTGAGAAGACTCCAGACCTATGGCAGGATGACAGTCATTGCTACCGACTCGCTTCCACAGTGCAAAAGCTTATCAACTGGGATAGCTTCGAGATCCAGTTTATGTATCATCTAGTCGGGGTTGATGACGAGTTAACCTATAAAGCCTTTGCCTATGCCCTACTACTTACAAATGAGCCGGCAAACGTCGGCATATATAATACAACCGTCGGAGGCGGTCACTCCATGATTGTTTATCGCGTGGCCAATAATACTCTGTATATTGCCGACCCCAATTATCCCGGCAACTCCGACCGTAAGATAGGACTGGTTGATGGTAGATTTGTACCCTACAATTCAGGTGCGAATGCCGAGGCGATTGCCGCTGGGCGAGGCAAGGCTTATGATACCATTGGATACTATGCTAAGGGAGCCATTCTGGAATGGACAAAAGTAACTGAATGCTGGGACAAGTTTTATGATGGTGCCATTGGTGAATCCTTTTTCCCAGAGTATAACATCAAGATAAAAGAGGCTGATGGCAATACCGTTGACTATACCGAAGGGTTCAGTACCGATAGCGAGGCAGTCCGGTTCCCGATTGAGAGCCGGGTTTCGGGATGCACCTTGGACTGCTACGTGTGGGGAAATGGCGTTAGGTTAACACCTGGCGATACAGGTTTTAGGCTGTCCCCAGGACATAACCTTTTTGGGATAGAAATAGCCGGAAGAACTGCCATCGGATGGAACTATGTCGATTTCGTATACATCGACATCTACAAATCCGACCTCAGTATTGAGCCGTCGTCACTGACCGGACAGCCCGACGAGAGCTGCACCTTTACGGCCAAGTCCGATAATCTTCCCGTCAACGCCCGCTACGAATGGGATTTCGGCGACGGTTCTCCCGTGGAGAAGGTGAGCACCAGTCAGATCAGCCACCAGTTCAGCGAGCTCGGCAACTACACTGTCAGTCTGGAAGTCTACGATGCAGGCTCGGAGGAGCTTTTCGGTCAGGCTACGGCTCATGTCAGCATTGAGCCGGAGTCAAGGAATCTGCTCAGTGTGCTGCAGACTTTTACCACCTTTCGGGCCGGGCTCCAATGTACCGATGTCTATGACCAATGGTCGGCGACCAGTGGAGACTCAACCACTACTAATACCTGGGGCTGGGAGATTCCCTGGGACGGGAGCGAGAAACGCATGGATATCACGTGGAACGGCACTTCGTTCAGCGGCACCCTGCTTTGGGGAGACCCGAATCGGGTGGGTTATATTCAGGAGCTCAGCGGCACCGTATCTCCGGATGGCACTATAGTAGAAAGCCTTGTCTTCTCCTACCGCTCCCGAGACGAGGGTACCGGGGATATGAAGTGGGTAAAGAATAAAACCGTAAACCTTGAATTTACCGACTTGCCGCTCGATTGGCACCAGGGTCAGGAGGACCGCCAGGGTGAACTCCGGTGTGAGTTTAACGATGCCGAGGTGGCAAGTCATGTAGTCGGCATCGAGCATAACCATGAAGAAGTTCATACTACCGCACCGGACAGGGACCTCAGCTACTCATACGTCTCCACGGACTGGTCGCAAGACGCCAGATTATTCATTCTTTTTGAGAAATAGTCTGATATAGAAAAGTCTATTGATTGGGGGAGTGGTTCAAGCATAATCCCTGGCTTGAGCCACTCCCTTCAGTCTTAGTATTACAATTTGCACCTTATGACGGAAAGTGCAATGCCATGTATTAGCTCCATACAAAGTCAAAGCAAACGAGGTGGAGATCTTCCCGTCTCAATGGTTTTTTCTGCTTTTGCTCACGAACGTTACTTTCGTTTTCTCTCTGTGTAGAATTAATCGACTCCACAAATGCTACAATGTCCTTCTCTTG
>JAQTTS010000182.1 GCA_028710655.1 Dehalococcoidales bacterium | reverse complement strand
CGTGATCGAGGGGGATGCCGACGGCCTGCCCCTTACCCTAACCTGGCAGGACTTTGCCGGCACCAACGAATATCAGGTGGTCTATTCTCTGGAGGAAGTGGAAGGTGTGCTCAACCTGAAACGGGAACACTACACCGATAAAATCGACAACCCGGACCCCGATGCCACCAGCTATATCGCCAAATACATCGATGCCGACCCCCTGAAAACCAGTTGTAGTTTTGCTAATCCCGTGTTAACATTTACGGTGACCGCTACTGTGGGCGGCGGCTCGCTGCAGGAGCAGAGCGAGACCCGGTTATATGAGATTGTCCGTAGGCCTGACGGCAGTTGATGTCCAGGCAAGATGGCAAGAAATGATACACAAAATATTGAATAAGATTAACCAGGAGCGTGGTGTTGTCCTGATTGTCGTCCTCATCCTGCTGGCGGTGGGCGGGCTCACCATCGCGCCGATGCTGTCCCATATGAGCACCGGACTTAAGGCCGGCCAGACCTACGAGAAGAAAACCGACCAGTACTATGCCGCCGACGCCGGGGTGGAGAACGCGCTATGGCAGATTACCCGGGAGCAGCGCCTCCCCGAATTTCCCAGCGAGCAAGGCGACCAGTGGCAGTATACGATTGAAGACCTGAACGGCAAAAGCATTACCGTGACCATAGAGTACACCGGGAAGGATGCCGAGGGGAACGATATCTATAGAATCGATTCCGCTGCCAGCGATGACAGCGGCAATACCGCTATTGAGTCCTACGTTGCCTTCGGCGGTGTCTTCACATCTTTACTCGATAATGCCATCAGTAGCCCGGGTGATATATCCATCGGCTCTAACTCAATAGTAGACGGAAACATATCCTGCGGAGGAACACTGAGTGTCGCCAACCCTGAGGAACAACTTCTGAATGACCTCCCGAGCGACCAGGATCCTGCCATAACCTGGCCCACTCAAGACCTATTCTCCGAATTCTATTTACGGGATGTCAACGTTTCAGATCCTTTTCCTTACAATACAATAGACCTGAACGGAATGGATGACATCAAGGGTCCTATCTATAGAGACGGAAACCTCAAAATAATTAACTCCAGCAATACTCCGGCGATGTTAACACTTGACGGTACAATTTACGTTACCGGTAGCATAGAAATCGAGAATACAAAAGCCTTCACGCTCAATCTCAACGGAAATACTATATTTTCTGAGAGCAATTCGGTATATCCTCCAGGAGCTATCAAAATTGCAGATACAAATTGTACGATTCAGGGCTCCGGATGCATTATCGGTGTCGGTGATTTGTATCTAAAACCAAACATGAGCAGTAATCCTGACGACTTTGTATTCATAATGTCAATGGCAGGTGACATCCAGTTCCAGCCGGGAGGAGACTTTTACGGCAGCCTGGCAGGAGATGTTTCAGTTGAGTTACAGCCAGGCTGTACATTGACCTGGCGTCAACCACTCGAAGGGGAAGTACAATTCCCCGGTTTTGACGACGATGACTACACAGGATACGAAGTCATGGTACGGACCTGGGAGACCAGCTAAAGGTAGGATATGGAATGAAACTGGGTAGAACAGCCCGGATAGTATTGATTGTAGGCGCCTTCATCGTCGCCTTTTTCGTTATCAACCAGATGAAAACAGAGGCGGAGAGCGAGCAGCGCTCCCTGAACGTACAGCTTCAGTTGAGCCAGGGTATACTGCCCAAGCTTGCCGCTGAAAAAGCAGAACTGCAGGAACATATTGTCCTGCTTCAGAGTGAACTGGCTGAAGCCGCCGCATCGCTTGAGGCGAGTCGGGCGGAATTCCCTGCTGATATCCAGAGCATCGAATACGACGAAATCATATTCGACATCGCCCACCAGCGGGACCTGGATGTCGTCAGCCTTACCACCTCGGAACCCTCTTCACGAAAGGTGGAGGTTACTGTTGTACCATCCGACCCGCAGGCAAAAAGTGTTACCTACACCGTTAACTACACTGTCACCAGCTTCAACATAGCGGTCGAGGGCCAGCCGGTAGAACCCGCCCCGGAAGAAACGAATGAGTTCCGCGAATATATCTATCAGACCGTAGACGACATATTGGGCTGCTTTGACTCGATAGCCACTGGGGATGACTTCACCACGGCAAAAGTGGAGTCTGTAGATATCACAATTCCGGAACCATGTACGGAACAGCCCTTGGCTATCGCCATCCCGACCTGTATCTCGATGGAACAAGCCGAAACCGAAGACGAGGAAGAAGACGAAGACGAAGAAACAATTACGGAAGACACGACATCGCTAGAAGCCGTGCCGGCCAAGGCGATTATCAACCTGGTCATATACAGCTACGAAGGTAGTGAGTAACTATGGCTGAAGTAAGTCTATTTATTGAAGACACCGCTATCAAGGTAATGGCCACCAAGGGACGCCGGGTGGAAAAGTGGGGCAGTATCCCCCTGGAGCCGGGCATGGTCAGCGACGGGCTTATCCTTGATGAAGCTCAGGTTGCCGAAAAGATCAAGGAGCTTTTCAAGCAGCAGAAAATAGGATCAAAAAAGGTAACCGCCGGTTTAAGCAGCCTGAATTCCATCTACCGGCTGACCTCCCTGCCTGAATTACCCGCGGCAATACTGCCTGAAGCCGTAGAGCAGGAAGCCAGCCGGATCGTACCGGCACCCCTCGAGCAGTTCTACCTGTCCTACCAGACCATCCCCGCTCCGGCTGGTGAGACCGGCGTTTTCCTGGCCGCCTTTCCCCGAAACACCGCCGATGCTTTGTTCAAAACACTCAGAAGAGCCGGAATCAAGGCCACCACTATGGACCTGGCCCCGTTAGCTCTCTGTCGGACTGTCGATGCTCCGGAAGCCATCATCATCGACGCCCGCTCCACCGGTCTTGATATCGCCATACTGGTGAACCGTGTCCCCCGGGTAATCCGCAGCTTCTCACTCCCCGGCGAGGCCGAGTCCCTTGCTGAGCGAATGCAGACTATTACCGAAGAACTGGAAAGAACGATTGCCTTCTATAACTCGGGCCACCAGGACAAACCACTGCCGCCGGCGACACCGGTCTTCGTTTCCGGCGACCTTGCCGAGGCACCGGATAGCTGGCCGTTGCTTGCCGGGACGGAAGATGCTCCTGTTGCCAAACTGCTGTCGCCGATGCAGGCTCCCGAGGACTTTGATGCCAGCCAGTTTATGGTCAATATCGGGCTTTCCTTAAAGAACCTGCCGCTGGAGAAAGAAGGCAACTTTTCGATAGTTAACTTCAACGCCCTTCCCGAGTCGGAGAAACCCCAAGGGATATCGTTAGCCCGGATTTTGACCCCGGTCGGTATCGTCATCGGCATCGGACTGGTCTTCTGGCTCTGGCTTCAGGTCCAGAATATCAGGTCTGAAAACGAGGCATTGCGCTCCCAGGTAAATGTCAACCAGAGCCTGATCACCCAGCAGCGTGAAGAAATAGCCACGCTCAACGAAGATCTTGCCGCGATAGAGCCGCAGGTTGCTCCCCTGGAGGCCAGGGCTGGTATCTTCTCCGGTACCTTTGCCGAACTCGGTGAAAACCGCAGCCGTATCAACCGGGATTTAAGCGGGGTTGTCGGCCTGATGCCGGAGGATGTCGACCTTACCAGCATCAGCCATAATGGTCCACAAATCACCGTAACCGGTACCGCACCGGAAAAAGAAATTCTTGAGTATGCTAAAAACTTGAGAAGCAGCGGCAGATACGCTGAAGTAAATATCTCATCACTTGACTATAAATTGATACTGGAAGACTGGGAAGACCTGGAAACCGAGGTGGTCTACAACTTCGTGTTGCTGCTGACAAGCACCGCGGTGGAGTGAAGTGATGGATATGCTATCCGTATTAAAGAAGGCAAGGTCAATGGCTGCCTCAGACCTGCATCTGGTTGCCTTTAGCCCGCCGATGGTCCGGGTCCATGGCTATTTGCAGCCTATGGACGATATCAAGCCGCTTACTCCCGATGATACCAGACAGGCATTCCTCCAGATAACCACTCAAGAACAGCAGAAGTATTTCCACGAGCACCTTGAGCTTGATTTCGGCTATAGCCTGCCCGATGTCGGCAGCTTTCGCTGTAATGCCGCTCAGGAGCGCGGCGCCATTTGTCTGGTGCTGCGCCTGCTGCCTCCGGAAATTCCCACTGTTGATGAACTGGGGCTGCCCGGAATATATAAGGAGCTTATAATGCACACCAGGGGGCTGCTGATCGTTACCGGCGCTACCGGCAGCGGCAAGACCACCTCACAGGCGGCGATGATACACCATCTGAACCTGACCGAACGCCGCCATGTGGTTACTATCGAGGACCCTATTGAATATACCCACCCCAACATCAAAGGCGCCATTACCCAGCGGCAACTGGGCAGCGACACTTATTCATTCCCCGCTGCGCTGCGCCACATCCTCAGGCAAGACCCGGACATCATCCTGGTGGGCGAGGTAAGAGACCTGGAGACGGCAGCAGCAGTGCTTTCTGTCGCCGAGACAGGCCACATGATAGTGACCACCGATCATGCCCCCAATGCCAGCCAGGCCGTAGAAAGGCTGATCGACCTCTTCCCCCCCCACGAACGCGACATGGCGCAGAAACGGCTGGCCTCACTGCTGCTGGCTGTAATCTGCCAGCAGCTTGTGCCACGGTCCGATCGTCCGGGCAGGATAGTCGCCGTAGAGATTATGCTGGCCAACCCGGCGGTACGCAATCTGATCCGGGAAGGCAAGTCTTATCAGCTCCCCAGCGTCATCTGCACCCACCAGGACATCGGAATGATATCAATGGACGAATCTCTGGTCAACCTCTACCGTCAGGGAAAAATCAATAAGAAGCACCTGTTCGAATTCTGCCATAACGAACACGAAGTAAAGCGGCTGCTCGAAGAGAAAGGCTGCCAGTAACCGCTTCTGGAACTATTCATACCCATTGGTTATTCTTATACCCCAACATTATTCGTATTGACAACATAATCCATCCGGGCTATATTCAT
>JAQTTS010000006.1 GCA_028710655.1 Dehalococcoidales bacterium | reverse complement strand
CAAGCGGTGCTGTATCCAAAATGCTGTTGACAATAAGCGACGCCGCAAACTGGAAGCCGCTAATTAATACCCACGCCACGGGCAAACCCACATCCCTCATGCGCTATCTGTGTCGCCTGATCACACCGCCAAATGGCATTATCCTTGACCCATTCGCGGGAAGCGGGAGCACCGGCAAAGCGGCAGTGCGAGAGGGGTTTTTGTTCATTGGCATGGATAACGATGTTAGTGCATGTGAGATAGCCAATAAACGCATTGCTGCCGCCGAGGAGGCGTAAACTATGATGCGAAAACCACTGTATACGACCGGAGACATTGCCAGCGTCACCATGAAGAACGAGGAGACCGTGCGGGTATGGTGCCGGACAGGGAAACTGCGGGCGAAGAAGATAGGCGGCGAACGCGGGAGTTATATGGTTACGGATGCGGCACTGCGGGAATTTCTTAGTGATGAGTACTACCATGCAGTCATTGACCAGCTGGGGCCGCTACCAGCCGATCAGCCGGAGACCGGGGGGAGGCCATGACGACGCGGGGGAAGGACTACGAGGGGCGGGTGAAGGCGGACGTGGAGGTGGGGAAGAACTGGAAGGAGTTGAAGGCGTATGAATAATGTCCATTACTCAAGCAAAACAGCGAATTGGGGAACCCCACAAGAGCTTTTTGTTGAGCTGGATGCGGAATTTTATTTTACCCTTGACCCATGCGCTACCGACGATAATGCTAAATGCGATTTCTACTTCACGGAGGATATAGATGGGTTAAGTCTTTCGTGGGACGGAGAATCAGTATTCTGCAATCCGCCATATGGTCGCCAGATCCGAAAATGGGTAAAGAAAGCAGCTGAAACACGCGGATTAGTGGTAATGCTTCTCCCTGCAAGAACAGATACGAGTTGGTTCCATGATTATATTTACGGTAAGGCAGAAATTAGATTTATACGGGGAAGACTGCAATTCAGTGGAAAAGAAAAACTGGGTAATGCCCCTTTTCCATCAATGGTGGTTATTTTTAGAGGGGGAGATAAATGACGTGGCTCATAGCCCTTATCGCATTCGCCGGAGTTATCCTGAACGTGTATAAGCGCCCGGCCTGTTTCGCTTTGTGGATCGTGTCCAATACCGCATGGGCAATCGTTGACTGGGAAGCAGGGTTATATGCCCAGTCCTGCCTGTTCATGCTCTATCTGGGCATATCGATCTGGGGACTTATGAAATGGCTCAAGGAAGGGGGGAGTAATGACGCAAGGACGTAGACCTAAGCTCACGCCCATGGTGGAACGCAAACGGCATAAGGAGGCATTCGACTACTACCTGCAACTGGGCACTGGCCGCTCTTACCGCAAGGTGGCAGACCACTTCAACGCCGCCACCACATCGGTGTCCTCGTGGGCAAAGCAATTCGACTGGGACGGACGCATTGCCCAACACGCCCAGCTCCTTGCCGAGAAGGAGAAGGTAGGGGAGTTGGAGGTGACCAATGACCCTATCCTGCGCAAGGCAGCCACGATGCTGCACCAAGTCGAGAGTATGGTGGAGTCTGCATTCGACTATGACCCCGCCACGGGCAAGTACAGTCCCAAGATCAAGATCAAACGCGCCAGTGAGCTTGCCGAGGTCATACGCACGTACAAGAGCCTGCTTGAGGCATACCACCACTTTATCGTTGACTTCGGCCCCAAGGACGACCCGAAGCCAAGTCACACGAATATTAACAATCTGGTCATGTTCATGGACAAGAACCTGAGCCAAGAGGAACGTATTGCATATCTGAAAGGAGCCGGTTTTGACGCTACGGAGCCCACGAATGAGCATGAAGGAGATCGGTCTGCTGCGGGAGGAATTTCGGAAGCAGATTATAGTGAAGTACCTGAACGAGGGGATGAAGACTGACCTTGATGTGGCGGAGTACCTTGCTGCATTGCGCTTCGTGAAGGTCGGGACAAAGCGGATATGTAATAATCCGGACCATGATAGCCAATTCAGGCCAGTGGCAGATGTACTCACGAATAGGGTGCTGTACTATGTGCTTTGGGCTGGCAGGTCTGGCAGCAAGACATTCCTGTTCGGTGGTCTCGATTCATGGACGAAATCATGCAGTCTGGCAAACTATGAGACCAAGATTCTGGGTGGGAGTAAGGATCAGAGTCTCTTGTCGTACCGGGCAATGACCAGATTCCGTGATGAAACAGACCCAGATAATGCCCGGCTCGTGCGTGATATCATGCAGACACGGGCTGAGTTTACCAACGGCAGTGAGGTGAGTATCCTTACCGCCAGCAGGACATCAGTGCGCGGTCCACACCCACAGTGCCTGAAGCTGGATGAAGTTGACGAAATTGAGGATCAGATATATCAGGATGCACTCTCACAGCCACAGTCGAATTACGGACACCCGGCGTCATTGGCCATGTTCTCTACCAATCACCATGTAGCAGGACAAATGGATGTTGCATTGGCCAACGCGGCGGAAAAAGGCCACAGGATATATCGGTATTGTGTGTGGGAGAATATTGAGTCATGCCGCGATTATGTCTGCTCTACGTGCCCATTGACTTCTATCTGCCCCGGAAAGCAGATGAAGGGTGCGGATGGATACTATACCATACAAGACTTTATCAATAAGCTCACTACCTTGTCATACTCCATGTTGGCACGTGACTGGCTATGCACCAAGGTGGGTGTGGGGGATTCGGTGTATGAGCAGGAGTGGGACGAGAAGCTGCACTTGGTGAATGTGCCCCTTATGGACAAGCCCGTGGTGATCAGTATAGACTGGGGAGGCACTGACCCATTTAGTCTGGGGGTATGGCAGGAGGCACCGGAAGAACTTGGCGGCAAGGGGACATGGATACGGATAACCGAACTGTACCTGCAGAGCAGTGAAGGGTCAGTGACCAATGGCAACCTCATTGCAGCCGCCAAGAAAGCGCCGTGGTGGAAGCGTGTGAAGGAGATCATACCCGATAACTCCCGCCCTGACCTGATCAAGGAGTGGGAGGACGCCATGCCTGGAGCCATCATGACCGTGCAGGAGAAGAAGACCATTGACGAGGGGATAGAGAGGGTGAAGTCTGCCCTGAAGCCGGTACTGGGTGCCCCTACCCTGTTCGTCAACCGTGGGTGTATGCACTTCCGGCAGGAGATGACCATGTACGTAATCAAGAATGATAAGCCAGTGGACAAGAATAACCATACATTGGATGAAACGCGGTACTTCTGCCTGGCCAAGATGGGCAGGGGTGAGGAAGTGGGGCTGGCAACACCAAAACATGACGTAAGCCCAGAATAATGGCCAAAATACTATACAGACGTCTCGAATACGGGTAACTGATTACCCAATGTGGGTAACTCGCTACACATTTCTCTTGACTTTGCTCCAGATACATATATACATTACCGCCACACATACATCCTTGCAGGAGGCGGCGGTAATGGACTTATCATCTGTGTTTATACATAAAAAGTATCCATCAAGCCGTACAGCACTTATAAAGCAGAATGAAATACTCACCCATCAGGTGACCCGCCTCATATCTGAAATACAAGCAACCACTGACATCACCACGAATACGGACTCAACCTCCACCCTCCACTATACCGGAACACGCTACACCGATTACCCATCACAGGTAGCCCAACTCAGCAAAATGTATGACGGTACTGCCAGGTGGGGGTGTATGACCACGCGCAATATCATTGACATGCGCACGGCCTTCAGTGTTGGCAAGGGTGTAAAGCCAGTGAAGCGCGATGGGTTCGATGGTAACGCCAAGAAGGAACTGGCGTGGGTGACCGAGTTCATGAAGTATAATAACCTTGATGAGGAAATGGTACAGGAGTATGCGAAAGAGGCCGAACTTGAGGGGAGAGTGCTGCTAAGGCTATTGGTGGATAGGGCAAACAAGGCAATACGTGTTATCCACACGCCGTGGCGCAAGTTCAACTACGAAATAACCACACCCCCATACGACTTCTTCAATTATACTAACGCAAAATATACAGGCAGCGGTGAGCCGGGCGTAACATTTGATGCCCCTCCCGCTGTTTTCATTTACAGGCGGTTTGGCGGTAATGCGAGTGATGTGAATACCACGCCGCCAAAGACTACATTCGTGTTGCGTGAGATTGAGGACTTGGATAAGGCCATGTGGGATTGGAGAAAGATCAACAGGATATTCTCTGCCCCCACACCGGTCATCACTGCGCCGGATAAACGTACTGCCAAGGAGATCAGTGATTGGATTGACAGCAGTAATTGGCGTATTGGTAAAATGCTGATACTGGGTGGTCTCAATGTTGACTTCAAACTCGTGGGGTGGAATGGTGATGGCTATACCACGATCAAGGAGGAGACGCTTGGCCTGATCAAGATCATATCCGGCACCACCGGCATCCCTGTGCATTTCCTTGGCTTCCCGGAACTCCTCTCCAACCGTGATACCGCCGAGAACCTGATAGAGCTTATTGAGTTGTCCACACGCAAGGAGAGGCGCACATGGATGGGGGCGTATCAGGAGATGTTTAAGAAGGCCATGGTGCTATCCAATCTGGCATTTGGGACGACATTGAACCCTGAGGCTGTTGGTGCAGAGATTGAGGAATCCGACATGACACGGGTATCCCAGAGCGTGGATGCGCCCAAGCCGAAGCCGGAGCCAGAGCCGAATAAGGAGCCACAGTCATGAAACAATACCTGACAGCAGAGATACAGGCATTCAGCCAAGATGAGATTATGGGCATTGTAGACCCGACAGCCCTCAATAGGATCAAGGCGCGGGATGAGCACCCTGAGATACGGGTGTACTCCATTGGTCATGAGGGTAAGTCCAATCTACATCTACCCGGCATCGGAAACAAGACTATCACATGGGTTCAGGCGGCGGTCAGGTGGATTGCTGATAAGTTGCAGCTAAACACCGTGGTGTTCGACCGCCACGACCCCACCACTAACTCTCACGAGGGGAGAATACCGATTGGAGAAGTAGTTGGAAAGGCAGTGAAGGAAGTAGGGAATCGCCTCAACACGCTGGCGGCTATCTATGTATACCCGCAACACAAGTCCAGACCACTTGATGTAGCCAGTATTGAGGCCGAAATGGAGTTTGACCATGATGGAGTTCAGGCATGGCCAACAAGTGTTAACTCGGTGACTGGGATTGCACTGAGCAATTCCGGCATCGATTCCCCGGGATTCCCGGGCGCTACCCTCCTGGGTGCGGTACAGGCATTTGCTGTACAAGCATTCGGGAGCGATACTGGAGGCAATAAGATGAACTTGGCAGATGTACGACAGGCAGTGAAAGACCTTGGATTCAAGCCCTCACAGGTGTTTGACGAGGCGGACATTACCAGTGACCCGGTGGTGGAGAAGCATGTGAAGGCCACTACCAAGGAACACTTCGAGATGGCCAACAGGGTTGGTACCGAGCGTGACAAGCTCCGTGACAAAGTGGCTACACTTGAGAATGAGAAAGCCGACTTGGGGAAACAACTGAGCCGCGCCACTACCATGTCCAAGAGCACCACACTGCTCGATACTGTCTTGGCAGACCCAAACAGGAAGCTTGATGACAAGGCGAAGGCGTTTATCAAACGGAGTATGAAGACGTTTCAATCAGAGGCTACCGATGAGGAAGGACTCAAGGCTGATCTTGGGAAATTCATCGATTCGGCCAAGGCCGATTACGACGAGTTGGCGCGTGATGTGTTTGGTACGGGAAAAGGCGATGGCCGTATCCCGGATGTGTTTACTCTGGAGGGTCAGAAGAATGACCAGAAACAGGATAGCCAGAACCAATACACGCACCCCGTAACTCAAAGTGAGAAGTTGGAAGCCGAAATGGATATGGCCACCAACCCCTTCATACCCGGGAGCAAGGCCACTATGCCTGTCGTGTAGTGCCTTAATGCAAAAGGAGTAGTATTATGACCCTTGGAGGCAATAACTTCAAGCTCCGGTCATCCACCCACAACGACCCATACGCCAGTTTTGAGATAGAGGCTGATACTGATCTCACTGCTGGCCAGATGGTAAAGTGCAACGACACTGTGTGTGTTGTGGTGAATGACACAGATGACGGAGATCAGGCAGTCAAGGTGTACTGGGCTGCCAAGATTGTTGTGCCCTGCGCCGTAGTCACCAGTGGAAATCTGAGTGGGTACGCCGAGGGGTGCAAAGTGTACTTCGACGAAGTCGATGAGGAAGTGAATACGTCTTCCGCTGGCAATACCCTGTGTGGTATTGTTACAAAGCAGCCTTCCGTTGGCGACGAGGAAGTGGAAATCCACCTTGATGGCATGCTCGGCATCGTATCCTAAGGAGAACGATCATGAAGGGTTTAATCGTTTCTGACTGGGGTAAGTTCGAGCAGGCGGGTGGACTCGAAAACCCCACGGCACGCAAGATGTTGCGTGGTGCCCTCAACAAATTCCTCACTATGCCCAATACTGCCCCGTTCAAGGCGGCTTCACAGGCGTTTGCCTCCACAGGCGACCCGGTGCAGGCGCGTTCGGTCTTGGTGCAGGCATTTGGGACAAGTGGCGACTTCCCCACATCCGTACTGGAGGTGCTTGACAAGTACCATCAGCTCACGTATTACGACACCGGTTATGAGCAGATTTTCGCCATGATGGATATGCGAAACTCCAATCGTAACGGGTTCGATATACTGGATGTGGAGAGCGGCCTTACCTTTGCCAAGGTGCCTGAAGGTGAGAAGGCCAAACTGTACAAGATGAGTGGTGAGAAGACCAATGTCACTCTGGATATGTATGGTGCTGGCCTGAGCTGGTCGCGCCGACTGTTCGATGACCGTGAGTACTGGACTCTGGAGGATAATGCCATTGAATTCCGCAATGCGGCATATGAATCCAAGGCGCAGGACTTCTACGACCTCATCGAAGCAGTGCCAGCTACGTATGACGTGGCTTGGCAGGCGGTGACGGGTAGTATTCCGAACACGAACGAGAACTATGTCCCCATACGCGATATCAACACGATCAACAAGGCGTGTGAGGAGATTCTTCTCCGCACACATGACCTTGGCATGGGGGTTACTCCTGCGTCTGAGTTCGCTATCCTGTCCCCGATCCAGAACAAAGGCCGTATCAGCCGGGCATTGGGCATGGTGCAGCAGCCATTTGCATCCTCCACTACCCAGCTGAACTACAATGTACGTGTTGTCTACACCCTTATGCTCACCTCCACTACCGACTACTATGTGATTCTGCCCAAGAACAAGATCAAGGGCGCGAATCGCATGGACCTCAAGATATTCGATAGCTTCGATCCTGAAGCCTATGCTGATATCGCGGTTGGTTGGCAGCGGTATGGTGGGGCTATTGGTGAGACAAAGCAGATTTCCCGTTGCAAGACGAGCTAATATAGCTCCCCTCCGCAACGCTCCGGGGGTGGGGGAGAACGCCCACTTCTCCACCCCTGTTAAATAGGAGGATTAGGCATGGGCATCCTGCGAATGAAAAACACACAAAAGAGCCACAAGGTGAAGCCAGCCATACAGCCATCACCCATTATCACGCTGCACGACATGCAGCAGCGTAAGGATAGGTTTCGGGATAAGGCGATGATCAGGCGCAACCTGGTAGAGGCAGAGGCTATGGGTTACTCGAAGCCAAGGTGGTTTGCCGACTACGTGCAGAATGGCATGTGGAAAGGGCGTAGGTGTTTTATTATTGGCGGTGGGCCGAGTGTGCAGCAGTGCGACTTGAGCCTGCTTGAGGGCGAACTGACCATTGGCATTAACCGGGCGTATGAACTGCTCAGTCCCAGTATTTTGTTCGGCGTGGATGGACAGCTGTGGGGATGGGCAGAGACGGGCAAGCTCGGTGAGGAGTCGAAGGCAAAGTTCATGGCATACAAGGGGTATAAGGTGTGGATAGCACTCCACGAGCTGTTCCCACCCGATTTCTACATGGTAGAGCCTGATGAGGCCGGTGGGTACAGGATTGGCACCACTGAGCGTTTGGCGTTTAAGAATAATGCTGGCTATGGCGCGATAAACTTGGCCGCAGCCCTCGGAGCCAACCCCATATACCTGCTCGGGTTTGATATGCATGGGGATGGTCAGGGGAAGCAGAAATGGTGGCACCCCGGTTACCCGGTGGACTATGGCGAGAACATCTACGCACGGTATATTGAGGAGATCAGTAACTTCGCCCCGGTGCTGCATGACGCCGGGATAGAAGTGGTGAATCTAAATCCTCAGTCTAAGCTCACATGCTTCCCATTTGGCGAGTATCAGGATGTGGTGGTGGATAAGCCTGCAGTACCGCCAGAGGCTATTAGTGTGATGACCACCCCAGGGACGATCACTGCCATCACACCCACTGGTGATAGGCCATTGGCTTTCGGACTATGCAAGCACTGGATGGATATGCAGACGGTACGGCCTGACCAGTGGATAGTGGTGGATGATGGGAAAGTGCCCATGACGCCTCCGCCAGGAGCAGATTATATACGCCGTGAACCAAAGCCCAATGACCCTGCACATACTCTGAATGTCAATATACTGGCAGCACTCCCCCATGTCAGGGGGAGCAAGATACTGATCATTGAAGATGATGAGTATTACGCCCCACGCTACGTAGAGGTGATGGCGAAGAAGCTGGATACTTATGAAGTGGTGGGGATAAGCCATGCCAAGTACTACCACCTACCCACGGGGAGTTATGCCCAGCTTGGGAATATGATTAATGCGTCTCTCGCCCAGACTGGCTTCCTTGCCAGTTTCCTTGGCACTGTGCGTGCGTTCTGTGAGAATCCTGACCCGGTACACTACTTGGACATGAGGATATGGTTTAAGGTGCTGCCTGAGCGCAGAGGGTTCTTATTCAATGATCAGGAGAAGCTGTATGTGGGCATGAAGGGGTTGCCGGGACGCTTGGGTATTGGTGTTGGGCATAGCCCTGCAACATACTGCCAGAAAGACCAGAATAGGGACAAGGACAGGAGTACGCTGCGGAAGTGGGTGCCAGGTGATAGCCAAGTGTACCTGGACATACTGAGTGGGAAGCTGTCTGAGGGCAATGTGGATACGTACTTCCCCAAGATAACGGGGATATCGGTATGCTGCAATACCAAAGACTTGATGCAGAGGGCGTATGAGTCGGTAAGGCGATTCCACCCTGATATGCCAATCATTATTATCGATGGTAGTGATGAGACTGACCCCTGTTTCCATTATACCCAGAGTATCCGCTCTAAGCTCACCACGGTGCTCACTCCCGGCTATAATATTGGGCATGGGAGAGGCATGTGTCTGGGCATAAAGCACGCACGCACCCCTTACGCCCTCATATTCGACTCAGACATTGAGATGCTGAAGTCTCCAATGGATCAGATGTTGGCCATGATGGAGCAGGATACGTATGGGGTAGGGTACGTGGAAAAGACGGGGTTTGACGGGTATGAGTATGGTGCCCATGCCCATCACAAGAATGAGGGCTGGATGCCCATGCTACACCCATACTTCCATCTGCTGAATATCGCCGTATACCGCAAGTTCCACCCATACGTACACCATGGTGCCCCCTGCTACCTCGCTGCATTGGATATATACAAGCGTGGGCTGTCAGGGCAGATTATCAAGGAGTTCCCTGGACTGGGGCACTCGTCTGGCAAGGGATGGACATGGACAGGGCAGGAGCGTGAGTGGATACGGCATGATGTAGCTGGGACACGTAAGGATAGAGTGAGTAAGGGTCTTGGTGAGATTGAGGGAAATTGGGTACTCAACAAGGGGCAGGTATGAAGGTCATAGCGTTCACCTATATCATTGATGAAGAAGAAGTTATTGAGCGCACTCTGCAAAATACGCTCGATCAGGGTATGTGGCCGGTGGTTATTGATAATGGATGTAAGGATAGGTTACTGGATATCGTGGCGTCAATGGGGGTGCCAATATTGCATAATACCTCACCCACGTTCGAGTTGAATGCGCTTATACGGTATGGGATGACCTACGCCATAGAACAGGGATGTGACTGGTATGTGCTGAAGGATGCGGATGAGTTGATGGAGACGTATAGTGGGGAGAAAGTGCCTGAGCTATTGGCCAGAGCCAACGCAGCAGGCTGTAACTGTGTCAACTTCGACTCATACTCGTTCTGGGCTACGGTGGATGATGACCCGGCCATACCCGACTTCGTTGACCGGATAAAGCACTATACGTACTTCGACATACCCTATATACGGGCGGTGAAGAATACCCCTGAGGTATGGCTTGACCATCCACACTTGCCCGGTGGCGCACCCAAACTGTTCCCAGAGCACGCAATCATACGCCATTACAAGTTCCTTGATGCCGAGCATGGGCGCAAGAAACTGGCTCTCAGGCGGGAACGCTATGACCCCAATAACATTGCACAGGGGAGCCACACCCACTACCGTAATTTCACCGATGACGAGAGATACTTTGTCCTCGAACCAGACATCTACAACAGGCTTAATGTGTATGATGGGCTATGGGAGAGGAAGCAGGTATGGGATGAATGGAGGGAGAGCCATGTGGAGTAGTAATAAGCTGGATATAGGCTGTGGCGTGGCCAAGAAGGATGGGTATGTGGGCATGGACAAGCGCCCCATAGCCGGGGTGGAGATAATCCATGATCTGGAGGTGATACCGTACCCCATCGACACGGGTACATTCGCCATTATCCGTGCCCATCACGTACTGGAGCATATCAAGCCGTGGCTCACCGTGGATGTGATGGATGAACTGTGGCGTATTATGGCCGTGGGGGGAGACTTGCAGGTGGATGTGCCCTATGGCGGCACCCAGAGCTACCGGCAAGACCCCACACACTGCAACGAGTGGATAGAGTTGACCTTTGAGTATTTTGACGTGCGTAAGGCGATGTACCAGATATATCAGCCCAGACCGTGGAATATTGTCGATGGGTTCCCGCTGCGGATCAATGGTGAGTTCCTGCGCTGTGCACTGCTCAAGGTAGAGGGATAGGCTATGCATCAATGTCAGATCATACTCATGCCCACAGGCAAGTGCAATCTTGACTGCCGGTATTGTGCCCAGAAGGAATGGAGGCTGGAGCATCTGGAGTATCAGATGACCCCGGACGAGGTGGAACGGTTCTGTGTTAGTGTGAGGCAACAGGGGTTGCACTATGCGGAGGTGCACCTGCTGGGTGGTGAGCCTGCCCTGTGGGAGCATCTGGATGAGGGGTGTAGGCTCCTGAGAGAGTATGGGGTGGCTGACAGGATTGACATCTACTCCAACTGTGCGGATGTGGCTCCGCTGAAGCGGGTATTGGATAAGGGGATAGCTGATAGGGTGGTTACCCAGACATCCAATATGTCGCGCAAAGGGGTAGATGCATTGGCCAAGTACCACCCGGATAAGATACTGGTAACCCGGCAGTCAGTGCACAAGATACCCCCAGACGAGGCTATACCCCACTCATTACCGTCCCTCTGTGGCTGTGACAGGCTCGTGGTGTTCCGTGACACCGTATGGTCATGCCCCGGTGTATACCACAACTCCATACGCCTTGGTTTAGCCCCACGGCAGCTTCCGGTACATCAGCCCATTGACTCGCCGTGGTTCACATACTTCTCTGCCATAAGCCGGTATACCCAACCGGCCTGCACAATATGTCTGGCAAATGGGAGAGTGTGGGACGTGTCAAGGGATGGCAATAACCCGGAAGAATACGCATTACAGGGGAGTGAGTGATGAACCAGACCATGCTTTCATTTATGCCAGTAACGGCCTGCAATATGAATTGTCCCAACTGTACCCAAACACCGTGGCGTAGGGACTTCCCTGATTACCAGATGACGCCGGATGAAGTGACGGCCATCTGCAATAGCGTGCGTGAGCATGGGCTACACTTTGCGTGGGCGCACATCACCGGGGGAGAGGCTGCCCTGTGGGAGCATTTGGCAGAGGGATTGCGTATTATCCGTGAATCAGGGGTGTTCGATCACACCGAGATATGGAGTAATTGCAAGTCAACCAAGCCCATTGTAGCGGCTGTGGGAGCTGGTTTGGTTGACAGGGTGGTTACTCAGTCGGCTAACTCGTATAAAGCCGGTATACGGGCACACAAACGACATGGTGACTATCTGGTAGTGATAGACCCGTCTGAGCATCGTGTGCATCCCAGTAAGCCGCTGGACAACGTACTCCCGGCAGCCTGCGGGTGTGATCGTGTCATGGTGAGTGACTATCGGGTATGGCCGTGTGCCAATGCATATTCCAATTTCAGGCGTATGGGCATGAGTGTGGATGAGGCAAGGAGAGTATCTATTCCGCTTGATCAGGATTGGCCAGCGTTCATGGATCACATGAACAGATTCAATATGCAGGCGTGCCAGGTGTGTCTTGCCAATGGCAAGGTGTGGAACCAATCACCGGTTGGATTAGCCAAATGAACGTGAGGTAATATATGCCATCAATAACCGTGGGTACGAATAGCTGGGTAACTGAGGCAGAGGCCAATACGTATATGTCAGCACGCATCAGTGCTGACGAGTACTGGACCAATGAGGCATCGGACAATATCCCGGCACTCATTACTGCCTATGTATGGCTGAACTCCGGTAAGTTCACATTCCCGGATACTGCCACTGATGCCATGAAGAATGCCCAATGTGAGATGGCTTTGTTCCTCATACAGCATCAGCCAGACATTGATCTGCGCCTTGGCTTGCAGGTACAGGGGGTTATCGCGGCTGGTGTGGTGAAGGAACGGTATCGTGAGGACAACACGGTGGAATTGCCCATACCGCCCATCGTGAGCAGGCTCTTGTCTGCCTATGATGGTGACAGGCCGGTGTACATGGTCAATCTTGAACGCAATGAGGAAGAAGGCGTGGACTACGCCGCATACAATAACCTGCTGGCAGACGAAGCTGGCGATTAGTAAGGAGTATTATTATGTCGGCTATACACGGAGAAACACTACTGCGTAGCGGAGTGGCTGCGGCTGACAGCGCAGTGCCAACAACAGCACGGGGAGTGGCTGACCTGTCCGGTTCGCCGTTTGCCACAATCGCGTGCAAAGTGACTGGGAGCAATCCGTCCATCACGATATACCCTTTGCTGTGGAATGAGACCTTCGAGGCATACATGCTCGGTGACGGCGCTACTATTACTGGGAACACTGAGCTGAATGTGGCCGTTAATGGAACCCCCGACTTCTACCTGTATGTGTCTGCAATGACAGGGACAAATGTATCGCTGGATGTGACGGTCAAACCAGCACTCCTGTAAGGGGGTAGGCTTATGAAACGCATACTGATACTTTTCATCACCATCATGATCATGCTCGTGCTGTCAACGATTGCGCGGGGGCAGACGGATATCCCGGCAAGCGTAGCAAATTACATGTACGCGAACAGCGCGGAGTCCTTTACTGCATCACGAGACGCGGCGTCCGCAGGAGGCGGAAGTCTCGCGTCACTCGATGTCGGAGTAAGGTACTCAAGCGAGACGTATTACACTCGCCGCTCCAATCTCGTGTTCCTTAATAATCTAACCGATTCTGCGACAGGTATCGTCTTGACGCTGAATGGGAAAACGGCACCGGCTGGCAGTGATTCATTGATAGTGCTTTTGAGCACCGTAATCCCTGATGTTAACAAAATTGCATACGCAACATGGAATCAACTGGACGGATATCAGTCGGGCGAGGCTATGACCGGTACACGGCTTAATGATTATTGGAGCTACACATCATATAGCGATAGTTTAAATACCATTACATTCAACGCAGCGGGCATTTCCGCTTTCAACGCGGCCTACGGCGACAGTCTCAAAATCACCATAATATCAAAACGAGATTATGATTTCGTAGCCCCAACCGGAGTGAACACAATAGCATTTGAGAGCACGGGAGATGGGTTAGCGCCTTACCTAACCGTGACTATGGAGGAAGAGCCTCCACCGACAGGTGACTATATCTACGTGTTACCCGATACCACGGGTACGGGCAGCGATAATTCGGGTGATAGTTTCGCAAACGCGATCCAGGGGATACCTACTACTATATCGCGCGGCGATACGATAATTGTTGGCGGTGGCGGAATATCAAAATCATACGGAACCGTGACACTTGAAGATGCACTTGACGGCACATCCCTGATTACGATCAGAAAGGCAACGTCAGCACATTCCGGGGTGGATGGATATCAGGCATCATATACCGATAGTGTCGCCTTGTTCGACGCATTTATCATTGGCATGGGCTATTATGATATTGATGGTATGGCAGGCGGCGGGGCGGGAAGTTGGGATACTGGTCATGGATTTAAGATTACAGGTGATACGCCCGGACAGAAATTGGTCACATTCCGGGCTACATCTGGCAGTTGGGGTGAGTATCAAGTAACAAATGTCACTCTCGCACATATGGAATTTGAACAGCGTGGGCTTGATACAGAAACAGCAGATGATTGTATTTATGTATTTCCACCTGCTTCAGCATCATACTATGCAGATGATATAACTATACAATATTGTTATATGCACGACACGGGACGATTATTTATCGCTACGCATGAGACTGATGGATGGTTGGTTGAACATAATTATTTTGCCCGCAATTCATCTTCTCCGGCTCAACACGCGGAGGCATGGGCTGATTACGGCAGCGACAATATGATAGTTCGGTATAATCTATGGGAGGATATAGAAGGAACGGCTTATATAGCATTGATGGGACAGCATGACGGCGACATTATGGATAGTTGGAAAATCTACGGTAATATATTCTACTATACCGAAGCTAATACTTATGAACGAAGCGGCGTGAGTAATGGTGTTGTCGGAAATTCAAATGGTGATCTTGCCACAAATTTACAATTCTACAATAATACAATTGTAAATGTACCCGGTAGTAATGCTGGGATATGGTTAACTGAGGGCAGTAATGGATACGCATACAATAACGTATGGATGAACTCTTCGGTGATTGTAATTAGTGAGTATATAACACATGATTATAATTTTTATTATGAAAATTGGGATTACCGGGACTCAACCAACACAGATACCAATTTGAGCGGAGATGAGTTAAATGGGGTATTGGGTATGACAGACCCATTTACTGATTCAGAGTCAGGTGATTTTACTCTTCCGGTTACATCTCCATTGATCGCCGCAGGAGTTGACTCCACATGGATGGCGGAAACCGACATTGTCGGGGCGACATGGGGTACACCGCGAAGCATTGGGGCGTACGAGTACGGCGATCTTGGCGGTTTATACGTGCCGTTGGCAATCCCCGCACTTACCACCGATTCCAAGTCTACCACCGGGTTCGTGCTTTCGGTTGCCATTCCTGACAGTGCAATCGGTGTCAAAGTCACTGCGGCGGATGATACCACTGTTGTGTTGTATCAATCAGTGTTCCCCGACTCCCTGATTGAAATAACCGGGCAGACTCCTGACACTGAACAATCATGGAAAGCCGCATACTATAATAGTGTCGGAAATGGTGCATTCTCGGAAGCGTATACCGATACCACCGACGCCCAAATCGTAACGACAATAACCATATCACCATCAGTGGTCTACACGCCTTTCTTAGTGCCTACCACATTTGCTGCTGTCGTATATGATCAGGATAGTGGCGTCATGGCAGCTGAGACAGTAACGTGGAGTGCATCTGATGGTACGATAGACGGGGCTACTGGAGAGTATGGTTCCGATGATGCAGGCGTGATAACGATTACGGCAACCTCGGACACTGATGGAGGGGTAACTGATACGGCAGAAGCCCACGTCATCCCGATACCCGGGTTTGCTATTGGGGATTCCACCAGTACATCAATCACATTCGACCTATTTGATATCTATGGTGAGATTGACAGTATACGGGTAGTGAATGGGGCTGATGACTCGTGGATAACCACGGTCACATCACCGTTTGCCGATCCTGTGTGGACTGGGCTTACACCAGAGACGCAATACCATGCCTACATCATTGTGTTTGCCAATGGCGAGAATATGGGCACCTCCGATGATCTATATGTGGCCACTGCGGAAGCAACGGCCACTGACACAGGCACAGACCCAAAATCAGTGGGAGTGGTTGCCCTCACGGTTACTGCACTGCTTGGTACTGGATTTGCTGCATACCGTCGTTACAGGGGGACGTACAGGCCATGATAGGACCATACCTGACTGATACCATAACCCTGAGACTGCATAAGGGGACTGACAAGTGGGGTGAGCCAAACACCACGCAGGATACCACGGTAAAGGGGTTCATTGAGTATAAGGAGCGGCAGGTGACCAATGCCCTTGGCCAGTTGGTAGTGAGTATGGTCAAGGTGACACTGCGCCCGATGACGATTATACGTGATGGGTATGCCACTCGTGCAGCCAATACGATTGGGTATATGGATAAGATGGTGATCGATGGGGAAGTGAGGGCCATTGTGAGTCTTGGCAAAGGGAGAGACTTCAGCGTGCGTACTACGGAGGTGTACCTTGCGTAATGCCAGTTTCGTACTGAATATGGCACCGATAATGGGTGGGCTGAGGCGGCTTGATGTCGTGACCTTCGCCCGGCTTACTGCTGGGATGGCGGCTGCTGGTAATGATTTGTTGTCGGATGCGGTCGAGGGAGTGCCCACCGTGCCCATACACCGGCCCGGATACCCTGAGACTGACCCAAGGGTGCCTGGAGAACTTAGAGCCTCTGGTGCCGTGTTTGTCAATGGTCAGAAGGTGGGGGATAGTGTGAAGTATGGGGAGCAGGCTACGGGGAGGTATCAGCCCCTTGCGTATGGTGGTACTCCCATACCCCCGGGCACCGTGGAAGCCTGTATTGTGTTTAATGCTCCCTACGCGGCCAAGCAGCATGAACAGTTTGAACTCAAGACAGAGCCTGGGTCAGGGCGATACTTCTTGTCCAGTAAGCTGTACGGAAATGCAGAGAAGTATATGGCTACCGTGGCAAGGGTGGTGCGGCTATGATAAAGGAACTATGTGAGTACATCGAGGATAATTCGTCGTTTACTGTTGGTACTACGCTATTTGCCATCAGCGTAGACCCGGATGTGGATACGTGTATCGTCGTGGAGGAACCCGCCCCCGGTCTGGCAGACGGGCTGCTCACCGACAAACGTAACATCCCGCTCGTGGTATACGCACGGGCGGCGACAAAGTTCACGGCACGGGACAATGCCTATGTCGTGTTTAATCTCCTGCATGGAGCCACGCAGATAAGTCTGGAGGCCATTGGCAGTGGGCCGGTATATGTCTGCAATGTCGAATGCAGGACGCCGTATTATGTTGGGTTGGACGAAACCGGAAGGCAGCATGTATTCGCCATGCCGGTGGAAGTAACCGTGACAAACATGCTGTAACAGAGGAGTTATTATGCTTGGTCCTACCAGAGATTTGGGACCCGCAGTGGTCGCATGGGGCGGCACGGCACTGAGCCACATCTACGAAGAGGTAAGGCTTACCCTCACTGGGATGTCGGCAGAGGTGTTTGAAGCCCTGTATGGTGGTACTCCGGTGGATACGGTGCATCTTGGGTACTCCGCTTGTGAGGTATCGGTTCCGCTTACCAGGGAGACTTTGGCGAATCTGGCCACGGTGATGCCTGGTGGAACCAATAGTGGTGGAGCCAGCGGGTTCGTTGGCGTAAAACCGCACCTATCGGTGGGACTCTCGATGTATGACAATGGCTTGCCGTTGTTCATCAAGCCCGTGGTTGCCGGTGTAGCCTGTGACAATGGCCACTGGCTCAGGCTTGAGCGTACCTATCCTGAGGTTAATTTCGACATCGCGTTCAATCTGCGCGATCAGCGGGTGTATGCACTGAGATTCAAGGCACACCCGGATGCAACAAACAATCTGCTGTGGAGTGCCGGGAAAGTGGCAGAGGGCACTTCGTATTAGTAATTGCAATGAAAGGGGAGTAGGATGCTTACCGTTAATGTTGACCAGCTCTGTGAGCCTATTGAGGTTATTCTGGGGGGCAAGACATACGTGGTGGAGGATATTCCACAGAATATCGCCAAGCGTATGGCTGCCCTCAGCCAATCTACCAACGAGGATGATGCCGCCCCTATGGTCGATATCTTGGCAGAGATACTTGGTGCTGACAAGAAGGATATCAAGGGGCTGGGTATCCGCAAACTTGGTATGACGATCAAGGGGTTGTTTGATATCGTCAACAATGAGGTAGAAGCAAAAAACGTCCCAAAGGCCGTGCCGACCAAATAGCTGTTATTGGTGCGGCCTTCCCCGGCCTGTTTACGCTGCCGGAACTCCTGGATATGGGTATCCGGCAGCAGGCTTACTGGGTTAGACAGGCAGAAGCGTTACGACGGCAGGAGATAGCTAATTTGGCATTTGCCATCGGTTTGGCGCTCTCTGACGGGGATGCACGGGAGAAAGCGATTGACGAGTTGGAGCTGGATAAGTCTGCTGGTGAGAGGCGAGAAGCACGGTCACAGGCAGTGTGGGATGGCCTGATATTCACCGGGGAAGGATACGGATAATGTTCAATGTCGGATCGGCAACAGCATACCTGAAACTGAATACTGCCGGGTGGACTGGCGGGATGACGGCGGCGAATGTGTCGGTGAAGTCGCTTACCAGCACGTTTACCAAACTGGGGTCTATTGGTGTTGGGTCACTGATGCTGGTGGAGCGTGAGTTTGGTCGGTTTGACAAGGCCATACGCCATGCCACATCGGTGAGCCAGACCAGTCAGAAACAGTTTGAGGACATGAGCAGGATGGCTCTGGATGCCAGTGTGCAGTGGAATAAGGCGGCTACCAGCACTGCACAGGCATTCTACTATCTCGGTTCTGCAGGACTCACGGTGAATGAGCAAATGGCGGCGTTCAATGATACGATCATGCTGTCACGAGCCATGGGGAGTGAGCTGAGTATGACGGTGGAGGGGTTGGTGGATATTGTGAGGGCGTTCGGGCTGGAGTTTGAGGACACCCGCATGATAGCCGACCAGTTGACCGAGACTGTTATATCCAGTAATCAGAATTTTAGTGACCTTGACCAAGCCCTGCGCTATGGCGCTGCGAGTGCGAGACTGGCGAATAATACACTGGCAGATACCGCCGCAATGCTGGGCATCATGGCCAACGCTGGAATTAAGGGGTCAATGGCAGGCACCGTGCTCAGGCGTGCCATGACCAACCTCATGTCTCCTACTGCTGAGATGTCAGAGTTGATGTATTCCTTGGGGCTGAACATATACGACTCAGAAGGTAGGATGAAGCCGTTTATCAAGCTCATTGGGGAGATCAGTGACAAGATAGCCGGGACATCCGATCAGTACAAGAACCTCGTGTATGAGGTGCTGTTCGGGCGTAGGGCTATCAGTGGCCAGATTATGCTGTTCAACTATGGGTCAGAGGCAGCACAAAGGTATTCAGATTCAATCAGGGATGCCGGTGGTGTGACGAGGGAAGTGGCTGATAAGCAGATGAAGGCGTTCAGTGAGCAGTTGGGTACGTTGTGGCAGGAGGTGCGCCGTGTGGCCATCGTAATGGGCGGTCAGCTTGCTCCGGCTATTGAGCGTGTGGCAACGAATATACGTGACAATCTTGAGACATTCCGGGAGTATGTGGAAGCGAATGCTGAGGCGGTGCAGTCTACCATGAAGTGGATGGCGGTGATTGGGGTAACGCTGACTATTGGTGGCCCACTCCTGCTGCTGGTGACAAGCCTGATTACCAAGTTCGTGTCGTTGGCAAAGGTCATTGCCAGCCCATTTACAGTGCTCATAGCCGCTTTGGTTATGTTTAGGGGGTTGTGGGAAGTTGACATTGAGAAAATGAAAAGTGATGTCATAGCACTCACTGCTTCACTGAATAAAAAGGGAGAGGGGGCTACTGGCAGTAAATTTAACTGGTCACTTCTTAAAGCCACTTCTCTCGGTATTGGTGCCAGGGCATTGGTGAATGCGCCATACATTGGGTATGGTGTTGCGGCAACATCGCTTGCATATGACGCATATAAGCAGTGGGGTAACGGATGGATCGGGAAACAATATCAGAAGACTAAATGGGGTATGCCACGGTATAAGAATACCGCACTCAGCGCAATGAAACCAATATCATCCGGTGTAACAGGGGAGTTTGGGGAAAAAGACCTTGGTAAAGCAGCGCGTGATGTGAAGGATGATTTGGTGACTACATTCAAGGCAGGGCTGGACGCTATATTTACTGATTTGGATGTGCAGATGGCTAATATAGCCGATATGCCCGGTGTGGGTGGCTTAACCGACGAGATAAGTGGGGCTATACAAACACTGAAGGACATGTTTAATCTATTCATGACCGAGCCTGTGAAGGCGGCAGAGGAGGCTGTGGAGGCGCTCACTGACCCAAGCGCCCCGATGGAACAGGGGTCTGAGAAACTGGTAGTGAGCTTCACAACGCGGTGGAAGAATGCTGTGCAGCAGGTGATTGACGAAACGAAGCAGTGGCACTCCCTGTTCGTGGAGACGGCATCCAATATCCGTGACGAGTGGGCGAATACCATAGAGGCGTTTATCAATGAGGGTGGTAAGTTTAGTGACTTCATTGACGGGATGCTGGACAACATACTGAAGTCGTTTAACCGCATGGTGGCTGAGTTGGCCGCCAACAGGCTGTTCTATTCGGTGTTTGGCAGTTGGTTGCAGGATGCGGAGGGGGGTAAGTACAAACCAAAATATGGTGTGTCTATCCCTGGTGTAGAAACACAACCATACAGCTCAACACTCGATAATGGCAGTTTCATCAATGACAATCTTGGCATGTTCCCCGTACCCAAGGCTGCTATAGCCCCCGTATCCATCAATGTGGAGAATACCGGGGAGCCAGTTACGGCAAAGGTCACGGGGCAGCAGTTTGATGGGAGACAGTACGTAGTGAGTGTCGTGCTTGAGGAAGCTCACGCCAATCCCGGGTTCCGGCAGGCATTGGGAGGCGCATAATGGCTACGTTCCCAACACTATACCGCCATGGGACAACCCTGCATACGCCGGAGATAACCGGTGGTGACTTGGCCTTTGACCCCACCATACGAGCGGGTGCTGATGGGGGATATGTTAAGAGTAGGGCGAGATTCACCCGGTACCCACGGAAGTGGGGGATACGGTATACATGGCTTACGGCAGACAATAAGGATACGCTACTGGCCTTCGAGGAGGCGCAGGGAGTAGGGGCTACCGCGTTCGACTGGACCAACCCCATGGACTCCACACTGTACTCAGTGCGCTTCATAGCCCCCCTGAGGTATACCCCTGAGCAGCGCACCAACTTCGCATTTTGGACAGTGGAATTCGATCTGGAGCAGGTATGAACATAGCATTAGAGCAGGAAGCACGGGCATTAACTGCCACTGGTGGCGCATGGGTGTGGCTCTTGGAGATACCCTTGGCCAGTGGCACTACGCTCAGGTATACCAGCAACAACGAGGACGTGGTGTGGCAGGGGAATACCTACTGCCCATTGTCGTTCCAAGTCAATGATGTTCAGACCTCGGTGAGCGGTGAATTCCCCAATTTCACTCTTGCCATCAGTGAGGTTGAGCTGGCCGGTGACTTATGGCAG